>JABSQC010000099.1 GCA_013214845.1 Mycoplasmataceae bacterium | reverse complement strand
ACAACGCCCACGGAGCTACCGACATTACCGGTAATTTTTTAATTTGTAAAGGTCCTCCAAATGAAGCCCCTTTTCGAGTATTCTTTTATGTTGAAAATATTAATTTAGATGAACTTTTAAATTTAAAAGTAAACTTCGAGAATAGTTTTCATATAAAAACACTTTTATTAGGAGATAGTGGGGTTGGTAAAACTACATTGGGCTATTGGCTAGAAAACCAAAGTCACGACGAAACGATTCATTCTACTCATGGAATGAGATTTTTTGAGTATCAAGTTAAAGAGCCTTTACCTGTAAAAACATCACAAAGCGAGAAAACTGCAAAACACAAATTTACTTTTGATATTTGGGATTTTGGAGGACAGCCAGAGTATCAAATATCACATAAACAAAACTTTGATGAAACTAGATTGATTTTTTTAGTTGTTGATGTAAATAGAAAAGATAACTCTGAGTATTTCTGGATAAATAGTATCAAAGAACATCTTGGAAAAATGAAAAAAGATATAACTGTTTTTATAATAGGTACAAAATCAAAATCTAAAGAAGATGAAAAGAAATTACAAAAAATAGAAAAACTGATAAAAAGTAGTATTCCTTTAATAAAAACAAAAACAATTCTTCATAATACAGCGGAACAGTCAAAAAAAGAAGATAAAGAAAACCCAAAACTTATTTCTGAAATGGAAACTTTTATAAAAGAAACTTTTAAAATAGAACATGTACATATTCTTACATCATATGGATACTTAGCACTTCAAGAGATAAAAAAACTTCAAAAAGAGAGATTCCATTTTACAAGTTTAACTGAATTATTAGAAAATATAAATGATAATAATATAAGTGAAATACATGTACTCTCTGCAATAACTTCTTTGCAAAAAGATGGAAGTATAGAAATGAAAGATAATACTATTATTTTAAAACCATACTGGAAAAATATACTAGCAACTGCAATTTTATTGCATGTACAAAAAAATGAAACTGTTAAAGCAAGTATTTCTTTAAATGATTTATTCTCTTATAATTTTGAAGTTAAATTTGATAAATTATTTGAGATAGAAGAAAAAAATAAAACATTTAAATGTGATATGGAAATTTATAATACGGAGTTTAAAAATGCATCTTCTGATACAAGAAAATCTATTGCAAAAGAATTAGTTCAAAATTTTATTAATGACAAAATATGTTATTACAAAAATGGTATGTTAGTATTTCCATCACGGTTTCATTATAAAAAAGATTTATTTGATAAAAAAGAGTACTTTGCACTAGAGAGTCTTAGTTTAGTTTCACAAAAACAAGTAGAAGTTACTATAGGTGTTATTGTAACTTCACTTGAATATTCAAATCAATACGAAATAATCAAACATCTTAATAAAGGTGTTAAAGTAAAAGATAAAAAAGATAATCTTTATTTGATTGAATTTTCAAGAGAAGACATTGATACTCATCATAAAAATCAACATAAAACCACTATAAAAATTTTAGCAATAAATAGTAATGAAGAAGAAAACATGAGGATTGTAGAGTTTATAAAAATTATACTGACTGAAAATTTGACTTCTGTTTATGAACAAAACACTTTTAAACTTAAAAAAAATAATGAAGATATTGGCGAGCTTAAACTTACAATTGAACCGCAAGAAAAAGAAATATTTATATCCATACTAAAAGATTATAAAGACATGGAAATAGAAGAAAATATATCTGATGAATGTAACAATAATAAAAGAAATACGGAAGAAATAAAAACTAATCATAAAAATAGTCTAGAAATTATCAACAAAAAACTTGAAAAATGGAAAGATACCACAGATAAAAATGAAAGAAAAATTTTACATTTAAGTGATTTGCATTTTGATGAAAATACAAATATTCAAAATGAATTGATTCTTTTGGAAAAAGATTTTGATAGTAAATTAGAAATAATTGACTATATAATTTTAAGTGGTGATTTGTCTGCAAAAGGAAAAGCAAAAGAGTTCGAAATAATTGCAGAGTTTATTTCTAAACTTATTGAACTATGTAATATAGATGCACAAAAAGTTATTTTAGTTGCAGGAAATCATGATTATAGCAGGGATATAACACACAATGCCTATTGCATAAAAGATTTTAATGAAAACAACTTTAAAGATAAGATTGACTTTAAAATAAATGATAAGATATATTTAAAAAGAGAAGTGAAAAAATGGAATGAAAAGTTTAAATACTTTAGTGAGTACTTATATGAAACTATTTATAATCAATCTTTTGATATCCAAAACCATGTCAAAGTAATCCAAGATGAAAAAATTGCTTTTGTTATGATGAATACATCAACAAATATTGACCACTTTAATCCTTTAAAAGTGACTTTTGATACAAATGCATTTATCACTGCACAACAAGATATCAATTTACAAAAAGATAGAAAGGAAGATAAAATAAAATTTGCGGTAGTACATCATCCGATT
>JABSQC010000098.1 GCA_013214845.1 Mycoplasmataceae bacterium | reverse complement strand
AAGTTAATAAAACCTAACACTTAAAATCTTTATATAAATTTAGAATAATTAAATGTTTTGTTTTAAGTTTAAATTTATATAAAAATAAAATAAGTTAAACATAACTTATTTTTTATTAATATTTGTTATATGTAAACAACTTAGAAATTACAATTCAATATTTAATTTTTAATTATCTTTCTCGTTTTTTTCATATAATCTATTAATTCCAATTATCATAACCTCGTCATTTTCTGTCGCAAATCAGGGTGTTTTATGCTGATTGTTAGAATTATCAATCATAAATTTCTGTAAGTTTAATTTTGTTTTTGTGTCATCTAAAGAAATAGTGTTTAACACTAATTGATAGACTAATTTAGGCTGACCATATGATATATAACTGTCTCCAGCTTGTCATTCATCTTGCATATCAAGATTTGAATTTGTCCTCTTAGTTACAATTTTTTTACATCATCTTAACTCTATATATTCAAAATTCCCTCATGATTCATTTAATGATATTTCATACGAATCTAAAAATTGATCTTTGCCTTTGTATAATAATGTTTCATCTGTCATATTCTTATTATAATCTGGGTTCTTTATGTTGTAATCAAAGATGTACTCTTCTTTTTTTGAATCACTATCTACAGTTCAAAATGTTGCACCTTTCTTTAATTCATCTAAATAATCTTCTCTAAACTCTATAGGTACATCATCATTCAAAATATCAATATTCTCTAGGTCTGATATTTTTATAAAATTAAATCTATCTTTCGGAAATAAATTTCTTGTGTTTGCAACTTCTCAATAATTAAAATAATGAATTCCAAATTTGTGAAATTCAAATCCTATATTATCCCTAGCTTTTTCCGACAAATCTCAGCTTGTTACAGTACTAGAATTAAAATTGTAAATTAACTCAGTATTGTAATCACTTATTAAATTCTTAGCTGAATCAGGCATATCTTTAGTTGTATTAATGTTATGAAGTGCTTTAGTTGCAGATAATCCAAGTCCAAGAAACGTAGATAATCCCGGTTTTTTTTTGCCAAAAAGACCACCCATAAGTCTAAAACTAGGTGTTTGTATTCTCTGAAGTTTTCTCTGTTCATTATATTCCTTAGATTCATCATTTAATAATGGAAGAGTTAAGTCAGCACTTTGTTTTTCTATAGCATTTCCTGTAATAATATTATTATCATAATCATTTAATTCATTAATTATTTCATAATTACCATCGCTTCCTAAGGAAAATGATCTCTTTATTAAATCTTTTCTAAAATCTAATATACTATTGTATTCAATAAAAAAACCGGAGTTAATTGACTCAGTATAAAATGAAATTTCAAACTTTTTAAATGGTGCAAAATTTAACTCTAATTGTTGACTTGGATTTCATTTTGGATTATGCAAGTAGTTTTTTGTTGTTATTTCATAAATAAAATTTTTGTCGTATGGTAATGATCATTTTGTTTGCAAAATTTCTTTTTTCAATTTAGAAACAACTAAAAAGTAATTATTCACTTTACTGTTTTTTACATAACCTTGATCGGAATCTCAAAAAGTAGATGTAATCAGTGCAACTGCTTGATCTTTGTCTATTACATATTCTCCGCTTTTATTTTTACTAATTCCATTTATTGGTGGAAAATCAATAATTTTAGCATCTACAACATTTTCATCATCTTTCATCATGTCATAGTTTCCATCATTATTATTGAACTCAATAGTTTGGTATCCGCTGTTATTTTCATCACGCTTGTCATCTACTCATACCTTAAATGTTGAATGATTTAGAGGAAATATTAAGGTTAGATATGGATTTGTAAACTTATCTTTCTCAGAAGAATTATCAGAATTATTTGAATTAGGGCTTAGATAAGTTATAGTATAACCTTGCGATGGTCCTGGGTTATCATCATCAGCATAAAAAAATTCTCTTTTTACAGTAGCTATAACTCAGTATTTAACACCACCTATATTAGAGATTTCATTATATAACTTAGTTTTATTTTTTTTAGTATTTAATAAGCTCGTTTCCTCTTCAGGAACTGGTTGATGCTTTCTTAAAATTGAATTTTCTTTAATAGTTGTATTATTTATAAACTGTTCTCTATAATTAATGTGCTTTTTATCAAACTTAATTTTTTCATTTTCTTTTCAAAATTTAGGAAAAGTTAAAAAATAATTTAATTTAAAATAAAGAATAAATTTATCGCTATCAAATTCTTTTCTAGCTACGTTAAAAAATGAGTATTGTTCACTATTTAAAAAAGGTCATTTTTTAAATATACAAAAGTCAACTAAATTAATATCTTCTTCATTATTTAAAGTAATTTTAAAAGTATCTTTACTTAATATATCTATGCTTTCAGATTTGAAATTATCTACATCAAAATTCGAATTATTTTTTAAATAATTAAAAATTGCACCTATGTCTAATTCTCTGTTAAATATTACTTTATTACTTGTTATTTTAGTATTTTTCAGTAATTGTATT
>JABSQC010000097.1 GCA_013214845.1 Mycoplasmataceae bacterium | reverse complement strand
TTCTTAAAAATTATTTTATATTCATCTTCATTTATTCCTATTTTTTTAGAACTTATATAAATTTTTTTGCTTGAAATATTTTTTGATTTTAATAAAAATTCTTTAAAATTATAATTTGTTCGAGATAAACTAAAACCTAAAAAATTTTCTTCCATTATTTCTGGAGGAATAAAAATTACATCTTGCTTTAATTTAATTAGTTTTTTGCTAGAGTCATTAAGAGCAAAAAATAAAAGATAGAAATTTAAATATGGAAGATTTTTTAAATCCATTAGCTTGTTAGCTACCTGAATCTCACTTAGAGTAAAGAAGTCACTTTTGTAGTACTCTTTCTCAAAAAATTTCCTATATTTCTTGTCAATTTTTTCATTATAATCTTTATACTTAATTTTGCTTCTTCCATGCGAATGCAAGGAATAAATAAAAAAAGCATTCTTTCTTATTTCTTTAATTAAGTCATTGTCTGATAAGAACGAAAATCTTAGAGATAGGAGATTGTCATTTATAATTTCAAATATCTCATCATTATCAATTGACAACTTGTTGTCGATTTCTTCTAAAGTTCTAATTAAAGCTTTTTTTAAATTTAAATCATATTCTTCATCTTCAACATTTAGATCATCCTTACTGTTGATTGGTATCCCTTTGTACATCAATGGGTTCATATATAAATTATCTTTGTATGTTTTTTTATTTATATCTATAAGCTTATTGTCAAATTCATCTTTATCATAATCAAAACTTAGTTGCTTGTAATAGTGTGCCTTAACTTTATCTTTAGCACTAATTGGTATCTTCTTTTCATTTAATGAAATATAGTAGTCGTTGGATTTCGGCTCAGGAACAAACATTAAATGTATTGCAATTTCATCCAAGAGTTCAACTATCTTCTCTAAGTTTTCATTAAAAGTGTCTTTTATAATTTCTACTAACTCATTATCTTTTATTCAATCAGCCTTATATAAATTTTGATTTTCAGCATTGGTATTTTGGTAAAGATGGTATGCGCTATAGATTATAGACATAGATGAAATTCTTTGTTGACCATCTATGACATAAAGTCTATTATTGCTAAAAGATACGACTATACTTCCAAAGCTAATTTTTTTATTTTTTCTCACACTGTTTACTATACTTTTAATAAAATCGGTATCTATAACCATTTCTCTTTGAAAAGAAGGTATTTTAAAATCATGTATATGAGACATTAAAAATTTTATATTTGTAGGAATACTATAATAATAAGGGCTTTCTACTGACTCAATATCATATCAACATATTTTTCTTATATATTTTGTGATCATAGCCAGATCAGTACTTTCCTTTATATCTAATATTTCTGATATTAATTTTATAACCCTTTCTATTAAAGAAATTTTTTCCTCTGCTTTATCTAAAAATCTTTTATTGCTTGATTCTTCACTTACATGAAGTAAATAATTAAGTTCATTTAAGATTTTTACATAACTCCCGTACATTTTACTTCCGTATCGGTACATAATATACTGTGTAAGATTTCCTAATACAATTGATTTATTATTTACACTAGTATTTTTAAAGTAAAAACTTTTTTCTCTAGCATTGGATTCAAAAGGGTGTGCTAAATTAGAAATAGTTTCTTCAAATATTTTTGTATTAGGAATATTAGAAAATGATAGTTCCATAAATTTTCTCAAATTAAGCAATAAAGAAGGAACATTATTTGTTTGTAAAGAGTATTCTATGTTTGCTCAAATATCAGAAGGTTTAAGTTTATAATTTTTGTTAATTTCTATTTTATTAAAAAAATTTATAAGACATTTTTGTGATTTAAAATTATTCAGTTTTTCACTCATATAAAAATTATAGTAATTGTATTTTTAATAAAAATAATTGAAAACATAAATAAAAAAGTTATAGCATTGCTATAACTTTTTTAAATTAAATTTCTCCTTTTATTTATTATATTGTTCAAAGTAAAGCCATTGATATAGCAAATGTAATAACTGATAAAGCTAAAAAAGATAGGTTAAAAGCTTTATTAGAAAATGTATCTTTAATTGAATATGAGTCATTAAATTTTGCTATTGTTGATTCATTGTAATTTTCTTTAGGTGTTACATTTTTATAAAATGCAACAAAAGATTTTTTAGTAGGTAATCACATTAATCTTGAAGCTAAGTATGTAGTATATACACAAGATATAGAAGCAAGTACTGCTCCAATTGTGTACTGTATCATAGTTGTATCACTAAGTACTACTCCATTACCTCAATCATATTGCGCTTGGTGTGGCACGATAACTATTACTGCTGGTAATATTGCTAATGCTAGAAATACAACAGCTACCACTACTAAGAATAGTGCTTCTAAAAATATACTGTATGGTATATTTAATAATTTAAAATAGTTCTTTTTCATAAAATATTTATATCAAAAAATATTATATATTTATTATTTATTTAATAGATATTTAAGTCTAATATTAAGAAAGATAATAAAAATTTTATTTATTAGATATAAAAGGTTAATAATTAATTAATA
>JABSQC010000096.1 GCA_013214845.1 Mycoplasmataceae bacterium | reverse complement strand
CAACCGGTTTTGATGAATGCCTGACGAAATAACTCCAGGCCAATCTGAAGCCTTCGTCCGTATTATTGGTAAAACCAACTTGGGTCGGAGAAAAAGTTATCGCAGCAGTCATTCCCAAACCGTATTTCTTCCAAACGATCAAAGGGTATTCATTAAAGCTACAGGCTGTATAACTGCCCTCTTTGCTGACAGATTCGACAAACTGCATACCAAATTCGGCGTCAATTTTCTTTTTTGACTTTAAAAAGTAGTCCAAAAAAGGACTATTTTCTCGTTCTAATAAGTACTTTGTGTGTTCAACTGCAGCTTTTTTATTTAAATAATAATTACGTTTTTTAGCTTTTTTTGTTTTACTGTTTGTTTTACTTTGAAGTGCTTCAGTTTCATTACATAATTTTAATTTATGTTTTCACATCTGTTTTTACAAAACAAATATACATATTTCTTAAAGTAAAAATATAAAGTTTGTTCAATTTTATTTACAAATATTTTTTCTTTTTGAATAAAATTTTAAACATTCATTTTTGCTTAACAATTAATAAAAACCATAAATAATAGTTTAATAATGAACTTGAGTATGAAGGAGGAAAAACGAAAGCTAATGAAAGAAAAAATATTAAAAGCCACATCTAAAATTAGAGTATACAAAAATTTTCTTTTGTCTTTGATTTTACCATTAGGCTTACTGATGACTTTTATATCAAGTATATTGGGAATCATTATAGTGAATCACTATAATGCAAACTTAGAAATAGTTTCTCAATATCTTTTCTTAATAGGTATATTATTAATTTTATTTTATTCAATTATTAAGTGCTATGAAACTATTAAATATAAAGATATAGCATTAAATAAAGCTAAAAACATAGCTAATGAAAAAGATTTAATTGATATAGAAAAACTAAGAAAAAAACGTAACAAAATAGACAAAAAAGCTAATAGAAAATTAGATAAAATAGACAGGAGATAAATATGTCATTAACAAATGAACAAAAGGATGAGTTAAAAATTGTTGTTGAGCAATACTTGGATATATTATTTCCAATTGGGTCAATAATACCAATATCATTAAGTGGAAAGCAATTAGATGCAAGTGAAATATTACTACCAGGAGATTGAGAATCAATAAATGACAAAATGGGTGAAGGTTATACATTAATTAACACTACAGGAGCAACTGGAGAAAGAATGACATTTGGTGGTATACAAAAACATAATCATGCTTGATTATACTCAAGTGATTATTATGGAGTAGAAGCATCAAATATAGAAGAATCAAACAATTATTCTGAAACATGAAATGGTGTTGTATCTTGAGGTAAAGATTATAATCAGCTTGATAAAGAGTTGTCAAAAAAAAGTAATAATGAAGGTATAAAGAGTGAAAATCGTACTCATACAGATAAAATAGCAGAAATTTATTCTAACATAGTTAGTGCAGACGGTACAAGTTATGCGGCAGGTTTATACACAGCATTTTATAAAAAAATACAAAATAAATATAACAGTTATAAAGAGTATTATGATTATTTACAAAATGGAGATATAGATAACTTCCGAGATGCTGTAAATCTGTATATTCCATCTGGTACTATTTTCTATAACCAAAATAATACAAATGTAGTAACTGGATTAGAGCTACCCGGTGACTCTTGAGTTTACTATGATGATGAAAAAGATAACTTTGCTTCCTTACTGAGTGTAGGTAGTGAGTATTACCCTCCTGTAGGGACTAACTACTTTAATACTGACTACTATAAAGGTTCAATACCTGAACATAAGCATCAATGGATAGGTGGTTCGCTTAAAACATCTTATGTTAACGATAAACCTGGAAAAGAAGGTGCTCTAAGTACGCTCAAAGCATGAGGCGATAGCAATGTATTATATTACTATGAATACACTAATATTAGTCTGCCTGAGCCAGTGGAAGGCAGGTATTTATCATCTGATTACCATTTTCACAATAATTTCTTTGATGCTCCAGATAGAAGGGAATGTTTATTTACATATTATCCCTATGCAACTCAAACTGATTATCACAATAATGCTATTCCATCAGATATGTCATATACAAATGGTTACACGACAAATTTTAAAAGAAAAAACTTAAGAAACATTACTTGACATGAAAATTGAAGAACTAATGGCGCAATTGCTCCTATTTTGGATAGAATGGACTCATTTTTTAACGAAGGATTTATATTTGCAAATTATGGAAATAAAATGTTACAAGCTGGTGATTGAGATACTAATTGACCTGGATTTGAGTTAGGAGTGTTCTCTCTTATTGATACGCCAGGCTTTAACAAAGGGTACACTTTAATAGCTGGTTCAAGTAAAAATAATAATTTCGGAACAGTATCAAAAGGATCTATCCCGAATCACTCACACCCAGTTATTGCTCAAACTACATATAATAAAGTTGCAACATCTAGTGTAGCAAGCAATATGCAAGCACCATATTATATGAGCTTTTTTGACTACACAGATGAAAATAAATTGTCATTACGTGAATATCATATGACGAGTAAGTCTAATTATGATATATCTGGTAGCTCAAGTAATGTATATACAAGAGTCAATGATCAAACTCTAGAAGATCTTAAAGGAAGAACAATTTCTGATATAGCTAAAGATATTAATGTAGGATACGGTCAATTTGTTACATATTTCATTAAAACAAGAAGTATTTATCAGCTAAAAAATAAAGACAAAAAGTA
>JABSQC010000095.1 GCA_013214845.1 Mycoplasmataceae bacterium | reverse complement strand
CGCTATGGATTATGGGTGGATGTGGAATGTAGATTTAAGATCAAGGAGTGGTAATGGGTATGTTTTTAATAATAATTTTATAAGTGTAAATGATGCCATTGAAGAATTTAAAAATAAAAACGTAGGTAATGTTAAAGCCGAAGACATTCACGCCATTCCCTTTAATAATAGATATTGTTTAACTCCGTGGTTGGGGAATACCGTATCTGTGGGATTAAGTTGTGGATTTGCAGAACCTCTTGAAGCCACAGGACTTTTTCTAATAACATGGGCGATAGAAACTATTGAAAAATTAAAATATAAAAAAAATAAAGAGGAAATATTTAATCGTTCATATGTTAGATTGTGTCGGCATGTATATGATTTTTTGGAATTGTTTTACACTTCTTCTAAAAATGATCATACTGAATATTGGAGATCTTTAAAAAAATATCATACATTGAATAAACCCAAATATCAAATTAATTTTTTTAGGGAAAATTATTCTTATAAATTTTTAAATGATGCCAGTTTATGAAGAATGTTTATTTATTACAATTAACGTCTCCTTTATCCGACTCTTCCGTCGGCACTGAAATGTCAGGTAATAAATCTGCATTTTTACCATATTCCATCGGTCTTCTCTGGTCTTATAGTTTACAAAATAAAATAATATCTGATAATTTTATATTAAAGGATTTGGCTTTCAATATAGATAATTTAGATCATTATATTGATAATATGGAACAACCGGATATAGTCGCCACTAGCAATTATATGTGGAATTCTAATAAACACCTCTATATATTAAAAAAAATAAAAGAATGGTATCCAAATTGCTTGATTATTTGTGGTGGACCACATGTTCCTAAATCTAATGATAGCAAATGGTATAATTTGCATGATTATGTAGACATCGGTGTTGTGGGAGAAGGAGAAAAAGTCTTTGAACAAATTTTATTAGAATATTTTAATAAAAAAGATTTTTCTGAGATACCAGGTCTTATTTTTAGAAAAAATAATAAAATTTTTAAAACGAAGCCAGCGATTAGAATTAAAGATATTAATACAATCCCTAGTCCATATTTGTCGGGTCTTTTTAATAATATTATATTAAAAAATCCTTCAGTTAATTTTCACGCTACCGTTGAGATGGATAGAGGGTGTCCATTTAAATGTACTTTTTGTGATTGGGGCAGTTTAATCGCACAGAAAATGATAAAATTTGATGAGCCGCGATTATTCAAAGAATTCGAATGGATTAGTCGTAATAAAATAAATTATCTTTGGTTCACAAATAGTAATTTGGGTATATTTAAAGAAAGAGATTATAATATAATAGATAAGGCAGTGGGATATCATGAAGCCACAGGTTATCCCAAAAAAATAGCACACTCGGGTTATGCAAAAACACCACCAAGTAGAAATTCTTCATTACAAATACAACAACGATTATTAGATGGTGTTAAGAATAATAATACTGTTCCCAGAGTTGCCTTACAATCCACTAATCCGGAAGTTTTATCTAATATTAAAAGAAAAAATATGAGCATTGTCAACGCGGATAAGATGGATTCTACAAATAAAGAAATTGAATTAATATACCCCTTACCAGGTACTACGTATGATGGGTGGGTTGATGAGTTATCCGCGTTAATGCCTATTAAAAAATTGAAAATAAACGTATATCCTTGTTTGATTTTACCTAATGCGGAGCTTAATGATAAATCTTATAAGGAACGTTTTAAAATAAAAACAAAAATTATCCCTTTTAATGTCGACATGGAAGAATGTGAAATTATTACTTCTTTGAAATCTATGTCTTATGAAGATGTTGTTAAAGGCTGGATGTTCGCATGGATTGTTATGAATTTTTGGTTTGAGCCAATATTAAAATACATATATTATGAATATTTTAAGAATGAAGTTACAGTAAAAGATTTTTTCGTTAAATTTCAAGAATTTTTAGAATATGATTCAATGCCAACCATAGGCATATTATATAATCAATTAAAAAATAATATTCATAATAAATATGATGACTATGACCGAGTGATAAATCATAATTACTCCATTGAATATTTTCGACAACATATCAAATTAGTTTTAAAGGACATTGAAAATTTTATATCCGTATATTTTAATAAACATATAGATAATTTGGGTGTGGGTTATGGTATGCGGTAATAGATTATTAAATGATGATGATTTATTAATAATATTGGAATTTTTAGTTGAATGTTCATATTTAAGATACATTAATAATGTGAGTTTGGAAAGTATTAAATATAATGAAGCCAAGTGGGTGGGCACCTTTATAGATTCATCTTTAATTTCTATGAGTGGGGTTAAATGGGAGAAAGAATTAAAAGGATATCGTTTATTATTCAGAGGCGTTACCCTTCCTGGGCATGTAAAAAAAGTATCGAGAGATATTACACAAAGTTCGTATCAATGGAGCCATATAAACATCCAAAAGGAAATTACTGGTGGCGTCGGTCCATATTATTTAACAAATAATATAGATTCTAAAAACGGTGTCAGGAGTTATAAATTTTCAAACATTATGAAAAAGTTATCCCAAAAAGGTATTGTGGATTTGGTGGAATGTAAAATGTTTAATAACGTAAAACAAAATATTTGGAGATATAATTTATGAAAATATCTATGTATAGTAGCGGCTCCACAGGAAAACAAAAAAAAGTTACGCATAATATGAGAGATTTTTATAAAGCGGGACATTGGTTAGTTGAAAAATGGGGCCTAG
>JABSQC010000094.1 GCA_013214845.1 Mycoplasmataceae bacterium | reverse complement strand
TAAATATAAATAGAAAAGATATTGAAAGAATGTTTAAGTTAATATACTAATTAAGCGATATAAATATTTAAAATAAGCACTTATGTGCTTATTTTTTTGATTAAAATGGAATAAACTAAAAATAAAATTTTATATTTTAAATAATTTATAATGTAATTAATGAGCAGTGATATTGGCTGTTTATACTAATTGGAGCAGGAAAAAAAGATGAATTTTTTAAAAAACAAAAACGAAACTAAAAAAGACAAAAATAAAAAAGAATTGAAAAGTGACAAATATGAATATCTATCTATTGTAGATTTATTAGATCTAAGAGAAGAACTTGGTAGAAAAAGACTTGAAAAGTATATTGAAAAATTTGATGATAAAGACATCAACTTTAAAGATAGAAGTATATTTTCAGAAGACTTATACAAAGAACTTCAAAATGGTAAAGACAATACTTTCTATAGATGAAGAATGAAAAAAATTCTTGAAGGTATGTTAGATGAAATTGAAAAAGACTATGAAGAAAATAAATTTGATGATGAAACTGAAGAAGTGCCAAGTACAGAACAGCATGTAAATAATGTAGCTCAGCAAGCACAACCAGTTGAAAATACACAACAAGTAAATAATGTAGCTCAGCAAGCACAACCGGCTGCACAAACACAACAAGCTAATAATTCACAGTCAATGGATAACGTTAATTTTGAACAAAATCAAACTGTTGATAACTCACAACCAGTTGAAAATACACAACAAGTAAATAATGCTAATTTTGAACAACAAACTTCTGCTGAAAATCCACAACCAGAACCAGTATCAAAAAAAGAGCAAAAAAGATTAGATAACGAAGCTGAAATACAAGCTTTAGAGGAAGCGAGAGCAGCTAAGAAAGCAGCTAAAGCAGCTAAGAAAGCAGCAAAGAAAGCAGCATCTGATGAAAATAACTAGATATAAATTTGATAATTTAATTTAAAAAGGATAACTTTAATGTTTTTCAATTTATAATTAAAATGTTGGGATAATAAATTATTCAATAAAAATATGAAAACAAATATTGATTTAATAATGGAAGAAATGTACCTAAACTTGAATGAACTTGAAAAGTGTAAAGTTTGCAAAGAGTACTTTAATAACGAATACAAGAAGATATATGACATTGTTACTAGTAACATTGAGTATGTTGAAAATAGAGATTATTTTAGACCAGAAACAAAAGAAAGAAAACTAATCAGAGACATCCTCCCTAGTTATAAAGAAAAAATGGAAGATGCAAAATTTTATATAGGTGATTCTTCATGTCAAGAACACAAAGACTTATTAGAGAAACAAAGGGAACTAAAAGCATCTTTAAATATAAAAAAAGATAATCTTGATGTATTTTAGTATTGGTAGACAGAAATGAGTTGAGAGTTAATTTTTTCTATTGTATTAGGTTCATTTTCGCTATTTATAGCGCTTCTTTCTTTTTATCTGAATTACAAAACTCAAATGAAGCAAGAGGAAATGAACGATGCTGAAGTTAAAGCTAAGTTAATAAATAATGTAATTAATAACGATAACTGAAAGGATGTAAAACATCAATCAAAAGTTTTAATAACTGAAATACTAAGTAATAACAATAAATCTATAGAAGAAAAAAATATATTAAATTACTTACAAGTAATTAATGAATATAAAAGTATGCCATCTCAGTACTACCAGTACGAAAATAAGCTTATAGATACAATTTTTGAAGATAAAGATATGGCTTCTTTCTATAATGAATCATCACATAAATACAGCACTCCTGGAGAATACAAAGATCACATAAGAATTTTTACTTCTCTTTTATATCTTTTCTTATTTAACCTAGGTTCTATAACAAATAAGAAAATACTAAATGTAGAAAACCTAGATGATATAGTTATTTATCTAGAAGGTTACTTTACAGATGAAAAGAAATTAATAAATACATTTTGAAGTCAACTAAAAGAAACATATGGAGTGAATTCCAACTCTGATTGAGAAAAGCACAGTAAAGAGTTGCTTGGAACAAAACTAAAATTTAAACATATAAAATATCCTAAAAATAAAAGATAGCAAGTATTGCTATCTTTTTAATAAATAATTTGGATATAAAATATAATCAAAACTTTAATTATTTATATAAAATTCTTTAAGTTATAATAAAAATATGAATGAACAGAGAACTGTTCGGAAAAAACTATTAAAAGGATTAAGTATGGGTAAAAAAAACAAAATAGATTCAGATTATGAAATATCAAATTTAGAAATTCTTAAAAACAGCAGTGCTGAAATGAATTATATTAAAAAACAAGCTTCTACACCTGATGGTACATATGAAAGCGGAGATGATGCAATTGATTCTAAAGGTTTATCTAAATCAAAATCAAGTAAAGAAAACAGAAAATTTTCTAAAGCTATATCAATATATATAAATGATGAAACTGTTTGAAAAAAACTAGAACAAGAAAGTATAGATAAAGGTTTAACCGTAAACAATTTAATAGAAAAAATGATAAAAAAACATTTTAAGTAATAAACAAACACTGTGCAAATTTTGACAGTGACAACTCTTCACTTTTCGAAAAAACGTAATCACAATTACCGATAGTTTTTTCGAAATTCACAGATTTAAAAAATCACTCAAGCAAGAGTGAAAGTTTAAAGAGAATATTTCTTTCTTATGTTTTCAAGTCACAAACAAGTTGTATGCTTATTTTAACAATCACAACTTTAATTTCATTGCCCTTCATTTCGAAATGTTTTTTCA
>JABSQC010000093.1 GCA_013214845.1 Mycoplasmataceae bacterium | reverse complement strand
AGAGGATATACTAGAGAAGCTGGTGTACGTGATTTACAAAGAAAAATAAATACACTTGCTAGAAAGATGATAGTTGCTGATTTAGAAAATGATAAAGAACCTATTCTAAAAATTGATAAACCAACTATTGAAACATTACTTAAAAAGCCTCCATTTAGTTCTGACAGAAGAGAAAAGAAACCACAAGTTGGTATGACAACAGGATTAGCTTGATCTTCAGTGGGTGGTTCAACACTACCTATAGAAGTAACTTTATTTCCAGGTAAAGGAAAATTAATTCTTACAGGTTCTCTTAAAGATGTAATGAAAGAATCTGCTTCAATAGCACTAGGTTATATAAAAGCGAATTCAGCTAAATTTGGAATAGATTATTCTAAGTTTGAAAGTAATGATATACATGTTCACGTACCTGAAGGTGCAACACCTAAAGATGGTCCATCTGCTGGTGTTACATTTACTACATCATTAATTTCAGCGCTAACTAACATTCCTGTTTCTCCTAAAGTTGCAATGACTGGTGAGATAACATTACGTGGTAATGTTCTTGCAATTGGTGGATTAAAAGAAAAAACGTTAGCTGCTGAAAGAATGGGAATTAAAAAAATCTTTATTCCATCAGAGAATGAAAAAGACATAGTTGATTTAGCTCCTGAAGTTAAGAAAAATATAGAATTCAAATTAGCTACTAAATATACAGATATATTTGATGATTTATTTAAAAAATAATAAGGTTAAACCTTATTTTTTTATATATAATTAGAGAGACTGTGTTTGCAGTCCGTAATTTTAATATGACAAACGATAATACAATAAAATTAGAAGCTTTAGTAGTTGACAAGAGACCAAAAGGTGCTTATCTTTTAAAAACAGATGAGCATAGTTTGGAAGTTGTAGCACATGTTTCCGGAAAAATGCGTCAGAAACACATACGAATTTTCCCGGGTGATAAAGTATTAGTAGAGATAGGAGCTAATGACTTAACACATGGTCGAATTGTTTATTCTTTACGTAAAAAACCAACAAATACATTGAATGTAAAAAAATAGAGAGGAAATTTATGAAAGTTAGATCATCAGTAAAGCCAATCTGTAACAAATGTAAGACAATAAGGAGGAACGGAGTTGTTAGAGTTATATGTGAAAATCCAAAACATAAACAAAGACAAGGATAATTATGGCAAGAATTTTAAATATTGACATTCCTGATAACAAAAGAGTTGTTATTTCTCTAACTTATATTTACGGAATTGGAAAATCTACAGCAGAAGAAATTTGTAAAAAATCAAACATTTCTGTTGAAAAAAGAGTTAAGGACTTATCTGAAACTGAATTAACTGCTTTAAGAAAAGCTGCTTCAGAATATAAAACAGAGGGTGACTTAAGAAGAGAAGTCGCATTTGATATAAAAAGACTTCAAGAAATTGCAACATACAGAGGTATAAGACACAGAAAGAACTTGCCCGTTAGAGGACAATCTACACGTAAAAACGCGAGAACTAGAAAAGGTGTTAGAAAAACAGTTGCTAACAAGAAAAAATAGGAGAGTATAATGGCTACTAAAAGAGTAAAAAGAAAAAAAATTAAGAAAGTAGTACCTAGTGCAGTTGCACATGTACACTCTTCTTATAACAATACAATTATTACTATTGCAGATCCTAAAGGTGAAGCAATAGTGTGATCAAGTGCTGGAGCACTTGGTTTTAAAGGTTCAAAAAAATCAACTCCATATGCTGCTAAATTAGTTGCACAGGCAATTGCCGCATCAGCATTAGAATATGGTGTAAAAGAATTAAAAGTAATGCTTAAAGGAACAGGGCCAGGAAAAGATGCTTCTTTAAGACAACTACAAGCTTCAGAAGGTTTTAAAATAACTGAAGTAAAAGATGTGACTCCAAGACCATTTAATGGTTGTAGGAAACCTAAAAAACGTTGAAATTCATAATTAGGAGGAAACGATGGAAAAATATATTAAGTCAGAATTTTATAAACATGAAATAAGTAAAGAAAAAGGTGATAAATTTAATACTACATTTGTTTTAGAACCTGTTAATAGAGGTTTTGGTAACACTTTAGGTAATGCATTAAGAAGAACTTTAATATCTAATGTTCTAGGTGCTTCTGTATATGCAATAGAAGTTAAAGGTGCTAAACATGAATTTACAGGAATCGATAATGTAAGCGAAGATGTAGTACAAATTATTTTAAGCATAAAAAACTTAGCAATTAAATTTAATGAAGATGCAGTTGACATTGACGAAAGATTAGAAATGACTTTAAAATCAACTAAAAAAGGAAAAGTTACTGCTGCTGATATTGAAACACCTGCTGAATTGGAAATAATTAACAAAGATTTATTTATTGCTGAAGTTTCTAAAGCTGACGCTTTAGATATAAAACTTTACGTTAGAATTGATGTTGGTTTTCAAACATTTATGCAAAATAGAGAGTATGTAAACAAATATCACGGAGACAAAGGATTAATTTCAATTGACTCAAACTTTTCACCAGTTGTTTCATCAAATTATAAAGTTGAAAAATATCAAGTAGGTGCTGAAAAAGAACAAGAAAAAATAATTTTTAATGTTGTTACTAATGGTACATTAGCTGCTGAAGATGCTGTTGCGTTTGCTTCAAAAATTCTAATTAACTACTTTAATACATTCTTTAATTTAACTGAATCATCAACAATTAAAGAGATGGAAATAACAGAAAAAATTAAAGATATAGAATCTGATGATTATAAAATGAGATTGCCTATATCAGAATTGAATTTATCAGCAAGATCTTTTAATTCACTAAAATTATCAAATATTGAAACATTACAAGATTTAGAAGGTATGACAATAGCTGATTTAGAAAATGTTAAAAATTTAGGACAAAAATCATTAATAGAAATTGTTAGAGAATCTCTTAGACATGGAATTGAGATAGAAGGTCACGAAGAACTACTTGGTGATGAAGA
>JABSQC010000092.1 GCA_013214845.1 Mycoplasmataceae bacterium | reverse complement strand
AGAAGTAACTCTAATCTACTTCACCAAAAGATGAGGGCAAAATTAGGTAAAAAAGCTATTTTTGTAGGTTTTACAGGTACACCAATACTAGCTGGAGCAGATAGTAATACAAAAGTAACTACAAGTATCTTTGGTGACTATATAGATAAGTATCAAATAAATGATGCTATTAATGACGGTACAGTTCTTAATCTATACTACACCTCAAAAAAAGTTGACCTTGAATTAAATGATAGAGATAAGTTGGATAAAGAAATCAGGGAACTAACTTCAAATTCAGATGAGAAATCTTATAATAAAAAATTTACTAGTGTAAGAAGATTACTTGAAACAGATGCAGCATACAAAAGCATAGCAGACGATGTATATAGCGAATTAAAAAAGAATTACATTAATGATGGCTTTAATTGTATGTTTGCAACTTCTTCTAAAGGAATAGCTGCAAAATACTATAATTACTTTTCAGAAAATTACAAAGATATAAATGTAATGTTTTCTATTAGTGAAAATAATACTGATGTCAAAAATAAAATTAGTAATGATCAAGTTGAAAAAAGAGAAGTAATTGATGAAATAGACAAAGCATTATCTAATCAAGCCCAAAAGTATAATGTTAGAACTAATAATTATGAAACTAAACTAATTGAAAAATTTAAAGAAGGTGAAATTGATTTACTGATTGTAGTAGATAAATATCTTACTGGTTTTGATTCGCCTAAAACAAGGGGATTATTCGTAGCAAAACCAATGAAAGATCATAATCTACTACAAGCAATAGCAAGAGTAAATAGAATCTCAGAAAACAAGAATTCTGGAATTATTGTAGACTATGTTGGAATTCTTGAGAACTTAAAAAAATCAATGAAAAACTATACAAGTTCTCAAGATAGTCTAGATAACTTTATAAGTAACTTAGATGACTTGTTTGAATCAATGATTGATTACAACAATAGGCTAGAATTAATGTTTGATAACAAACATGACTCAATAGTTACAAAAGAATTTCTTACTAAATATATAGGAGAGGTAAGTAAAAGAGAAAGATTTTACAAACTATATAAGGAACTTGAAAGCAAACTATCTCAACTAAACTTTTTAGATTATTCTAATTCTAAAAAGAACTACACTAAAGAATTTAATAAGATAGTAAAAAACTACAAAATATTTAAAGAGATATGAGAGACTGCTATTAGTTTATTTGGTAATAAAAAAGACAAATATATAAGTGATGAAAAAGTAGCATCAGTAGTTAATAAATATGTTGATGCTGGACAAGAGATAAAAGTTAAAAAAGTTAACTTAAAGATCACTGATAGTTCCTTTTTTGAAAACCTAAAAAATACAGATAAAAGTATTACTCAAGATATAGTTAGAAGTGCAGCACTTATTTATATTGAATCATTAAAACTAACTGACATAGGTAAGTCACAAAAAATTTCAGAAATAATAAATAGAATAATTGAAGAATACATAAATGGAGAAGCTTCTTTTAAAGAATTAGAAGATCGTATTAGATTACTTATAACCAATGAAGATAACGTCAATAGTAGAATGAGTCTTAGTACTTTATTAGTAGATGGTTTATATAGTTTTTTAGGTAATTTAAACTACCTACCAAAATCAATAGAGATCTTAGCTGACAAATTAAAATTAACATTATTTAGTTCTAATATTAGACTTTCAACATCTATAAATGATTCTAAAAAAGAATCTCTTAAATTAGAGTTATTTAAAGCTATGTCAAATGTAGATAAAGAACTTGATACAAGTCTTGATATAGGTATTGAGATGAAAGAAGAGATTGCAAACTATATAGTAAATAACGAAAAAGTTATTGAGTTATTAAATAAAGAATACTAGTATATAAAGTAAAATTTAAGTATGACAAATAGCAAAAATAACAAAGATAAAAAAATTTTATTTATGGACTTAGATGGAACCTTCTTAAGAAATGTTAACTTGGATTCATTTAGTCAAACAGATTTAAATAGTTTAAAAAAATTTCAAGAAGAGGGAAACTATCTAGTTATAAATACTGGTAGAAGTTACATACAAGCTAAAGAAGTAAGGGATGTAGCTAATTTAAATGTAAAAGAAAGTTATTTATCAAGTGCTAATGGAGCAACAATTTATAAAGGTGATGACATAATACAAACAAATCACTTAAATAAAGATGAAGTAGAAGCAATAACTAATTATGTTTCTAAAAAATATAAGCATGTTGGTTTCAAGTTACCTGAAACAAATTGCTACTACTCTAATTCAAAAAGAATAAGAAACCTAGTTGAATGATTTACTCATTTGGAAAGAAAAACAATTAGAAGAATGAATATAAAAGATGAGGGTTACTCTAAATACGGTGTTATATTGCTTACATCAAAAAGAAAGAATTACAAAATATGAGAGGATTTAAAAGACAAGTTCCCTCAGTTTAATATCTTTCTTACAGGTCATGATTTTTACCTAGAAATAGTTAAAAAAGGTGTATCTAAAGGAGATGCAGTAAAAAGCATTTCTAAAATATTAGATGTAAAAATAGAGAACACATACGCTGCAGGAGACTCTGGTAATGATCATTCAATGTTAAAAGTTGCAGGTAATGCTATCATGATGAAAAACATACCTCAATACATAATTGAAGATGTAAAAAAAGATAAATCAAATAAAAATTACATTGTTACAAAAAGTGTTTCTAAAGACGGCCTTACAGATGCAATGAAATATTTTGACTTGATATAATTTCAAAATTTCTTATTTTAATGATTTTTTAAAAAAGCTATAATATTTTTTAACATTTTTAATATTTGAATATGTACTACCTTTTCTATCTACTACAAAATAATAAGATTTTATTTTACTAAATAAATCATCCATGTATCTATCTATGGATTTATTTAGTAAATCATAATCATAATTATCTATTTTGTCATTAAAATCTAGTGTACTGGCAATATTTACTTTTATATTATTATCATTAATAAATTT
>JABSQC010000091.1 GCA_013214845.1 Mycoplasmataceae bacterium | reverse complement strand
ATCTCATATCTATCAGATGATTTTTTAAGATCTATATTTAATTTTTTATGCAATTTAGCTATTAATTTGGCATCTTTCCATCCTAATTTTTTTTTTCTTTAAGGTAAAATCATCTTTTATTTTTTTTCTTTCTTCTCTAAATTCCTTTTTTAAAATATCGTGTTTAACTTTTGTTATGGCTTGTATTTTTTTAATAAGTAATGATCGAGCATTTTTCTTTGCTTCTTCGTGTTCAAAAGCTAGTTTCGCATTTTGTAAAATTATATTTTTTTCAATTTCAGCTTTTTTAAGTTTATTTATACTATCTTGTTTCTTTTGTTCTATTATACTTAATTTATCTGTAGACTCTTCTATATTAGATAGTTCCTTTTCGATATTTTTTTTTGTTTCTTTATCAATATCGATGATATCTTCGATTGATTTAGCTTCTTTTATCTTTAATAGCCTATCTGTTTCAATCAAAGATATATTTATATTTGCATTTTTTATAGATTGCTTTGTTTTTTCATCTTCAGTAAGTATTTCTTCTATTTCTTTCTTAACTTTACTTTTTGTATTTTCTACGTTTTTAAACGCCTTCGTTGATTCTTCTTCTTCAGTTTCTTCTCTATAGTATGTATAATAGATATAATATACCATAGCGGCAATAAAAACTATAATTATTAATGTAATTAGATAAATATCATTCATAATAAAATTATATATAAGATGGATAGGTACAAAAACTGGTGCCTAGATTTAATTTTTCAAGTTGTATATTAATCTTAATGTTTACCTTTTATTCTTTTAAGAAAATACTTGATAATCTATTTAATATAATACCAACACATAATGGAAACGCACTTACTTTTGAAAATACTAGTATGCTATCGGTAAAATTTTAAACGCCTTTTCCATATAATTTAAAATTTATACTAAAGTAAGAAGTCATAAATGCAGCAAGTACAGGTATTGCTATACCAGCAGTCAACATTAATTGAGATATTGAAATTGTAATTTTGTAAGCATTAAGCTTAATTTTTTCTTTTTATATTATCTTTATTAATACAAAACAGATAAATGTAATTATTACTTGCAATTAATCATTAAATATGTATGTTATCATCAATATGTATGAGTAAATATTATATTAATGAAGATGACTCTAGTAGTGATGTTATGGTTTCTGATGGGTCAGAAAATTTTTCTGATGAATCTTCTACTAATAATAACATAGGTACATTAGCAATAGTAGATTCGGATGGAAACTATAGAAGTGAAAATAATATAGATGAAAGAGCTAGAAACAATAATTACATAGATCAAAGAAATATACGCTCTAGAAATGTAAATGATCAAAATACAAATACGAGAAATACAAGTACTAGAAATGTAAATGCTCAAAATGTAAATAAAAGCAATAGAAATGTAAATGCTCAAAATGTAAATACGAGCAATAGAAATGTAAATACTCAAAATGTAAATACAAGAAATACAAGTACTAGAAATGTAAATACTCAAAATGTAAATACAAGCACTAAAAATGTAAATACAAGAAATACAAGTAATAGAAATGTAAATGCAAAAAATGTAAGCAAATATAATATAAAACATCATAAAAATAATGACGATGATAATAACTCAAATAGTTTTAGAAAAAAAGCTGCCATAGTTGCTGCTAGCATTTTTCTTTTATCAAGTACAACATTAGCTGTTATATTACCTTTGACCCTAAATAACAGTTCTAGTCAAACAGAAGTAACGCCAAGTCTTCCAATAATTCCAGATGTACCAGTTAATCCACCAGAAACAAGTAAACGTACTGTAAAACATGTAATAGATAGTGCTAATGTTAATATTGAAAGAGATATAAGCATTAATTCCCCCATTAAAGGTAAACCAGATATAGAGATACACCCTGTAAGCATGCCAACTAGTGAGTTTTTTGAAACTAAATATGGTGTTGAATATGACTATGTAGATGTTGCGGTATCCGAATATCATAAAAGTATAAAAAAAGATAGTGGGTATGAAATGGAAATAAACAACTACAATGAATTAGGTGTAATAAAAGGTGCAAATAGCATCGATGGAAGTAATACATATAATCATGTAGATGGAACATACTTCAATTCCGTTTTTTATTTTGACAGAATACAAGATGTTGATAATCCCAGTACTGATGGCGATGTTGTATTTGAGATTGAATACACTTACAAAGAAGGCGGAAATGGTCATAGAGGTATAAGAATTTGCCCCAACAGTGGTAATTTAGAATTTGAAGACACAACTTATACTTCTGCTTTTGAATCACAAGAATTTTACAATGAATACGAATTAAATAATTCTAGTTATTTAAAGGCATCAAGCAAGAAATCTGCAGGGTTTAAACTTGATTGCGATATTCTTAAGCTATATAATCTTAAGGTAACTTTCATGGCATCTACCTCATAGCCCGCTAAAGGACCGTTGACCATCGCTTGTTTAAATCCTTTCTCTACGGATGGGATAAATTCTTTTGGTACGTTACCACCTTTAATTTCAGAAACGAATTCTAAACCTTGCTTTCCTTCTTCAGCTGGCTCTAGGGTAAATACAATATCCGCAAATTTACCACGTCCACCTGATTGCTTTTTGTAAACCTCTCTGTGTTCTGCACGCATGGTAATAGCCTCTTTGTACTCTACCTGAGGTTGCCCTTGGCTTACCTCCACCTTAAACTCACGCTTAAGTCGGTCTACAATAATATCTAAGTGAAGCTCACCCATACCAGAAATTATGGTCTGGCCGGAAGCCTCATCAGTTCTCACTGTAAATGTTGGATCCTCCTCAGCTAACTTAGCTAAAGCAATACCAAGCTTATCGACATCAGCCTTTGTTTTTGGCTCAACTGCAATACCTATTACAGGATCAGGAAAATCCATACTCTCAAGAACTATTGGAGCATTTTCTGCAGATAAACTATCACCTGTTTTTATATCTTTAAAACCTACTGCAGCTCCAATATCTCCTGCTTCTATAGAATCTATTGCATTTTGTTTATTTGAATGCATTTGATATATTC
>JABSQC010000090.1 GCA_013214845.1 Mycoplasmataceae bacterium | reverse complement strand
AAAGCTAAAGCAGCAGCAGACGCTAAAGCAAAAGCAGACGAAGAAGCAAAAGCTAAAAAAGCAGCAGAAGCTAAAGCTAAGAGAGCAGCAGCAGCTAAAGCTAAGAAAGAAGCAGAAGCTAAAGCTAAGAAAGTTGATTTAGATGCATTCGATGCTATTGAAGAGTTCCAAACTCAAAAAGTTTCTAGCAAAGCTAAAGTTGTTGGTCTTAAAGGTGCTAGTGATGACTTCTCTTCATTTACATTCGACGATGATACAGAAGTTTACATTCCTCAATTCATTGAAGATAATGATGAAGATATAATTGGAAAAGAATCTAAACAAGAAGCTAAAGACTTTAAAGAAGATCAAAAAGCAATCAAAATTGCAAAAAAAGAAACTAAGGAAAACGAAAAAAATAAACTTATTGAAGAAAACGATCCTAAAAACATAAAAAACAAAACTAAAGAAGTTTCAAAAAATATGAATAAAATTTCTTCTATTCAAAAAAAAGAGCAAAATAAAATAGATAAAGAAATTAAGAAAAATAAATAATGGTACTAGTAAATTTAAAGTATTCAAATAATTTAATTAAGTATGTAGAAGTTTCTGGTCATTCTGAATATCTTTCTAAGGATGGTAGCGACTTAGTGTGTGCATCTATTAGTTCAATAATGTTTGGTGGATTAAATGCACTTTCACAAAAAGGTTTACCTAAAAAAAACTTAATAATGGAAGATAACTTAATTAAGATAATAAATAACTTTAAAAGTGAAGTATACAATAATATAATAGATACCATTTACTTTCAACTAAAGACTATAGAGAGTAAATATGGTGAACATATAAAAATAATTGAGAAGGAGGAAGAAAATGAGAAACTTTAACTTATTATATGAACTAGATATACAGTTCTTTTCAGCTAAGAAAGGAATGGGTTCATCTAAAAACGGTAGAGACACTGCTGGGAAAAGATTAGGTGTTAAGAAAACTGACGGAGAGAAGACAAATGCTGGTTCAATCCTATTTCGTCAAAGAGGAACTAAAGTTCATCCTGGAAAAAATGTTTCTATGGGAAAAGACAACACTTTATATGCAAAAACAGAAGGTATAGTGAAGTGAACAAAAGGTGGTTATAAAAACAGAACCTTTGTTAATGTAATTGAAACAAAAAAATAATTATTAATTAAAAAAGCCAATTGGCTTTTTTTATTTAAATTACATATTCAATTGTTTATTATTATTGTATATGGCAAAATTTATTGATTATACAAATGTTGTATTTAAAGCAGGTGACGGCGGAAACGGCATTGTTTCATTTCATAGAGAAAAATTTGTTGACAAAGGAGGTCCATCTGGAGGAGACGGAGGTAACGGTGGTTCTATTTTCTTGGTTGGAAACTCAAATGAATCTACTCTATATAACTTTAAATATAAGAAAATAATTAAAGCAGAAAATGGTTTGAATGGCGAATCTGCAATGAAGCATGGTAGAAATGGTAATGACTTATTTGTTGATGTTCCACTGGGAACTGTTGTTAAAAAAGATAATGAGAGATTAGGTGAAATTCTAGAACACGGTCAGTCTCTATTAGTTGTTAGAGGAGGTCGTGGAGGAAGAGGTAATGCTAAATTTAAGTCTTCTGTTAATACAGTTCCTAGACTATCTGAAAATGGAATGACAGGAGAAGAGTTTACTCTAGACTTAGAGCTAAAAGTTTTAGCTGATGTTGCTTTAGTAGGTTACCCTTCTGTTGGTAAATCAACGATAATTTCAATGATTACTAATGTAAAGCCAAAAATAGCAGAATATCATTTTACTACTTTGATTCCAAATATTGGTGTATCAAGTTATAAAGATAAAAATTTTGTTGTAGCTGATATCCCTGGGTTAATTAGTGGTGCAGCAGATGGAAAAGGTTTAGGACATGAATTTCTAAGGCATATAGAAAGATGTAAATTTATTCTTCACATAATAGATTCGACACTTCCTATTGAAGAGATAAAAGAAAAATATGATTCTATTAATTTTGAACTATCAAAGTATTCTCAAAAATTGTCAAATTTAGAACAAAAGATTGTAGTTAATAAAATTGACTCTATTGATAAGGATAAGTTAGAAATAATAAAAAAAGACTTTCCTAACGCTATATTAGTGTCTTCATTTAACAAAGATGACATGGAAAAATTAAAATCTTTAATTGCTACTGAACTACAAGACAAGAAATATGAAACGGTTGTCGAAGAAAAGAAATTTAATTATTATAGATATAATCCTAACAAAAAAGAAATTGAAGTAATAAGACTTAGTGAAGATGCATTTGAGGTTAGAGGAAGTTTAATTGATTACTGAGCAAGAAGAATTCCAATTACAACTGACCAAAATTACTCAAGATTTAGACAAAAACTAATATCAAGTGGTATATTTAAAATGTTGGAAAAACAAGGCTGAAAAGACGGAGATTCTATAGAGATTTCTATCAACGGAGAAATATATGAGTTCGAATAATAATGATCAAGATGAAAAAATAACTATTAAAAAATTAACTAAGGAAGAGCAAAAGCTTATTGGATGTACTGATAAAGAGTTGCTTGAATACTATGACTATACTGTAAAATGACTTCAAACACAGGTTAAAAATGCAGGAGCTAGTGGAGTTGTACTTGGAATATCTGGTGGAGTAGATAGCGCTCTTGTTTCTAAAATAGCTGCTGATGCATTCCCAGGTAGATCGATAGGTGTTTCAATTAATTTAAACAGTTTCCCTAACTTCCAAAAGCATTCAAGAGAAGTGATTTTATTTACAGGGATAAAACACATATCTTTATCAATATCAGATATCTATTCATCACTATGACAAAAAATAGATTCTGTAACTACATTAAAATCTAATGAATTAGCAAAAGCAAATGTAAAACCTAGAATGAGAATGACAGTTCTTTATTACATTGCTTCTAAATATAAATATTTAGTTGTAGGTACAGATAATGCTGATGAGCTATATTTAGGATACTTTACTAAATATGGGGATGGAGGTGTTGATTTACTACCTATTGCTAAATTGAATAAAGCACAAGTAAGAAGATTAACAAGACTTAAAGGATTCCCT
>JABSQC010000009.1 GCA_013214845.1 Mycoplasmataceae bacterium | reverse complement strand
TTTAGCAAAAGAAATGGTGGTTACACTAGAATTCTTAAAATTGACTCTAGACAAGGTGATGATGCTGAAATGGCCTTAATTATGTTGTTAGAAAAATAGCCAATGGCTATTTTTTTATTAATAATATAAAATATAATAAGTAGTTATGTTGAATTTAGAAAATATTTCATTCAAATACAATAAAGGAAAGTCATTGATATTAGATGATATTTCTTTAAAAATAGAAGATAGAAGTTTTACTGTTATTGTTGGTTCAAACGGATCAGGTAAAACAACATTATCTAGAATAATAGCTGGTTCAATTAAGCCTACAAGTGGAAGATATTTACTTGATAATGAACTGATAACTTCTGATAATTATCACTTAATAAATTCAAAAATCGGATATGTTTTTCAAAACCCAGAGGAGACCTTTTTAACATCAAACGTGGAAGAAGAAATAGCGATAGGTCTAGAATTTGGTTCAAAAGAAAAAGTTGATATCTACAATATTATTAATAAAACTTCTAGTGAACTGGGGATATCTAACTTGCTCTCAAGAAATGTAAATGATATTTCGGGAGGTCAAATGCAAAAAGTTGCTTTTGCCTCTCAAATGGTTTTAGATAAAGAAGTAATGGTCTTGGATGAACCATTTTCTATGTTAGATGTCAAAAGCAAGCATGAATACTGAAATTTTATTATGAAAAACAAAGTTGATAAGACTTATATTTTGATAACCCATGATTTAACTTTTTCACTTTTTGCTAGCAATATTATTGTTATGAAAGAGGGAAAAATATTAAAGCAAGGAAAACCATCAGATATACTTTTAGATAGAGAATTATTACTTAGTGCAAACTTGCTTATACCTCAATCGTTGCAAATGCTAATAGACAAAAAGGGAATTAGTAAAATTAAAAATTTGTTAAACAAAGGAGATGAATCTAAGTACTTAGAGGAAATTGAAAATTATGAAAGTTAGCATAAGAAATTTAAATGTAAAATATATGCCAAAATCAAAATTTGAGGTTAATGCATTAAAAAATGTATATATGGAAATTAATTCTTATAATTTTTACACTATTGTTGGAAACTCTGGATCAGGTAAGACAACACTTGTAAAAAGTCTTTCAGCATTGAGAATAGGAAAAGATATAAATATATTTTTTAATGGAAAACCATTGAGTAAAAAATACAAACACAATAAAGATCTTTTAAAATACAAGTCTGACTTAGCTACAACATTTCAATTTCCCGATCATCAAATTTTTTCCAAATCAGTTGAAGACGAATTAAAATTAATTGAAAAATATAAAAAGATAAAGATAAATAGAGATGAATTTTCTAGTATTCTTTCTGATTTAGGATTCAAAAACTTTGATTTATTTTCCCTTTGTCCTTTAATAATGTCAGACGGTGAAAAAAGAAAACTTGTTATTGCACTAAGTATAATTTCAAATGCAAAAATTATTATTCTTGATGAACCGACAACCGGTCTTGACCCTGTATCAGAAAAAAGAGTGCTTGAAATACTTTTAAAACAGAAGGAAATGGGTAAAGCTGTAATTATGATAACGCACAATATAAGAAATGCTTATTCATATAGTGACTATGTTTTTGTTTTAAATAAAGGTATCATAGCAAAACATGGGAGTCCTGAAATTTTAAGGGACAAAGAATTTATGAAAAGTGTAAACTTATACTCTCCATATGAAATTATTGGTAGTTTAAAAAGGAGTGAAACATAAAATAATTATGAATTCAACTTTTTCTTACTATCCATTAAGCAATAGAACATATAAGTTTGATGCTAGACTAAAGCTTATATCATTAATTTTTTATACTATTATTGTTTGAATACCTGCTGGATTTACAGGATTGCTCTTTTTATCAATACCAATAATAATCTCTTGAATAAACTCAAAATTAGGTTTTACTAGATTCATTAAGATATTAGTATATTTAGTAGTTTTTAATTTTATATTACTTCTGATAAATGTTTTTTTAGTCAACCAAAGCAGCGAATGAAATGAAATTTTTGAAATTGGAAATTACATAATATATTTAGAACCATTATTAAAAACTCTTGATACTTTTATAAGACTATCCATTTTAATGTATTCTGCAACTATTTTTTGTCTAACTACTAATCCAAATGATATGTCAAAAGCTATAAAGTGATTATTGCATCCATTAACATACTTCAAAATCAACGTAGATATTGTTGCAATTATATTCATGCTTTCATTTAGATTCATTCCATCTATGACAAAAGAATTGTCAAAAATAAAGGATGCATCAGAAATTAAAGGGAGTAAGGTAATTTCAGGAAACGTCTTTAATAAAATATTTGCATATTCAAAAATGATTACTCCTGTATTTATAGTAACTTTTATGCAATCTGAATACCTAGCGCAATCATTAGAAATGAAGGGTTACTCTTCTTTAAAAAAGAGGACAATTTACAAGCCATTAGAATTTAATTACATAGATTTTGTAATATTTTTCTTTTTGCTTGCCTTATTTGTAGTTGTAATAATAATGTCAATTAGTGGAACAAATGGAATAATTCCTTGATTTATTGACAATACTATATATAATTAAATGTTTATATTTATAATATTATTATGAAAAACATTTTTGCATTTGACCTAGATGGTACATTATTAGGTAAGGATAACAAAGTTAAAGAATCTGTAAAAGAAGCTTTAAAAATGATAGACGAAAAAGGTGATTACTCAGTTATTAATACTGGAAGACATTACCTAACAACAAAAAGTGTTTCTAATGATTCTGGAATAAAATACTCTATAAATTTAAATGGTTCAGCTATTTATGATTTTAATAAAGGATCATATTTAGATATCACAAAATTTGAGAACGAAGAGGACATATTTGATGTATTAAAGTATTGTGAAATTAACAATCACTCTCTTTATATATATTCAGCAAATCATATAATTTTTTGAGCTCTTGGACATAGAAGTGGCTCTATAAACGCCTTTTTTAATGTTCACTTAAATAACAATCAATACATTTACATAAATTCAAAAACAGCAGAAGAAGTAATGGAATTTATGAAAAAAAATAATTATAGTTTTACTAAATTTATTATTAATTCAGATGATGTTACTGAATATGGAGAACATGAATTCTTTAATGATTGTTTCGACGCATTATCTGATGTAGGAAAAGTTTACATAGGTTCAGAAGGTCAATCACAAATAGAAGTCTCAATAAAAGATTCATCAAAACTTAAAGGACTATACAACTTTATTGACTTAATGAATATTAATGATGACATTAGAAAAATATCATTTGGTGATTCATATAATGATATCGAAATGTTTGAAGGTACAGATTACTCTTACGTAATGAATACTGCTCCTAAAGATGTTATAGACAAAGCTAGCAACATAACTGATTCCAATGAAAATGATGGTATTTTAAAAGGTGTTAAGCATTTTTATGATAATTACAATATTTAAAATATTAATTGATTAGTATAATTATTTTGTGAGTAATGGTTTAAATTCTATAAAAATTAAATCAGAATCTTCTTCATCTTACAAAGATGATGAAAATTCATATGGAAAAAAAGATGTTTGAAAACTTCTTTTACAGGTTTCGTTGCCAGCATTAATGATGTTAACTTTCAATGCTATGAACGATGTAACTGATGCATTAATTGCTGCACATATGATTCCAAATAACATTGATTTTGTTTTATCAACAGGATTATCTTCTGATGTTGTTACACAATCGGTTGTGTCAGCCTCTGCATATGATTCTAATTTAATGTATATTGCGATTGCGATAATAACGACAGTTAGTGTTGGTTCTGAAGTAAAATACTCTAGACTTTTATCTAAAGGTAAGGTAGATGAGGCTAAGCAATTAATTGGGACGTCGATTACTTCTACTTTCTTAATAAGCTTTATTACATTTGTAACCTTATTTGGATTGACTGAAGAATTAGTAACCTTGCTTAATGGCGGTTCAAATAGTGCTGCTGATGAACTTACAATAAAGATGGCAAGTGACTATATAAGGATAGAACTAACATGAATATTTTTCTTTGCCATGACTGATCTATTAGTTAAGTTTTTAAGGATTGAAGGAAAATCCTTAACTGTATCATTGATTGCATCACTTACATTGCCAGTAAATATATTATTTGACTTAATATTTTTAGGACCTGTAGGAATTAGTTTATATGGATGTGGATTAGGTTCATTATTTGGCGAAATAGTTTCATTCCTAACCTTATTGATTTACATCATTTATCTAAGAGGAAAGCAAGAAACAAATATTCTTTCTAGCAATATTGAATATAAGCCATCTAAGAATGTCTTATTTGCTACATTAGTAATTGCCGCTCCTATATTTATATCTTCAATTATTCAATCGGTAAATTCATTTGCAATAACTTCATTCGCGACTTCTCTTACTGCTCCTAGTTCAGTGACATCTACAACCTCAATTGCTGATAATCAATTCTTTTCTACATCAATAGCAATATTTACTGAGATTAATGCAATGATGTTTTTGGTAATTGCTGGTGTTTCCCAGTCTTTTTGTTCAATAATAGCCTATAACTATACTCAAAAAAAATATGATAGGGCTAAAAAAATAACATTATACTCATTGCTATATATGATAATTTTTATGCTATTTTTCCAACTAATATTCCAACTTCTAATGCCTCAATTATTTTGACTTTGATCAATTGGAGATTGACCAAGAGAGGGAATTAACTTTTCTAGAGTTCTTACAGTTAAGACATTTCTATTAGGAATTAGCTATATTTTTATGTCATATTATATTGCTATTGACAAGAGAAAAAATGCATACTTTAATTTATTTATTAGTTCAGTTATTGTATTTTATATTGTAGTACCTGTTTCATTTGCAGTATTAAAAGATAATAACAGTACAGGGTATCTAATATGAGCATCTTCTCCAACTATATCTGAGTTGATTTCTATAACTATATTAGCACCAATATTTTATGTTAATCTACGAAATATTGCAAATGAAAGACAAAAAATAAATATTTTAGAAAGTAATTTTGTTAATAAATTAAAAATAAAGTAGATTAAATGTCTACTATTATATTTACTATTAGGATATATTGTGATATAAATTTTTTATGTCTATATTGAAAAAATTTAGCAATTCTTTTTTAAAGCAGCTTAGTAATTGAAACAAGTATGAAATTATATATGGTGCTTTAGTAACAATAATATTATTAACTATATCTATAATTACAGTTTCTCAAGATAGTCCAATTTGAATTTCAGTTATATCAATAATGGCTGGTTTCTTTGGTGTTTGAGGAACTTTACTTGCTGCTAAAAGAAGTGTATGAAATTATTTTTGAGGTATTATACACATTGTTCTATATGGAATTACTTCATTTTATGCTAGATTATATGGTGACTTTATGCTTAATATATTCTTTTTCTTACCAACTAATATTTATGCAATATGAATTTGAAAATCTAGAGAGAATGATATGGGACAAGTTAATCCCAGAAAATTAAAGTTAAAACATAAAATAATAATCTCTTTATCAACAGTTATATTTACTGTTTTATATGCATTTTTACTTGATTTTTTAGGCGATGCTGCGCCTTGACTTGATAGTGCCTCAACTGTACTTTCCGTAACTGGTATGTTTTTAATGATCTATGCATTCCGCGAACAATATTTTATCTGAATACTTGTCAATATTGTTTCGACAATAATGTGAATAATATCACTATCTCTTGGAAACACAGCAGCTATACCTATGGTTATAATGTGAAGTATATACATATTATCTGGATTCTGAGGCTTATATAATTGATATAGAAAACCTAAGTATATTGGTTATAAATATATTAAGGGTGCCTCAAACGGTACTAAGGCAATATATAAATAATTTTTTAACTATTGCATAAAAGAGAAGCAAAATGATAGAAAATAAACTAATTATATATTCTGTATTCATACCACTTGTAGTTATCTTATTTTTAATATTTTTGTTTATTTCTTATAAAAAAGGAGAAAAAAACAAAACATTTACAATTAGGACAATTTCAATATTTGTTATTTTCTCTGGTCTTTCCATTGCACTTAGTTACTGAAGCATAACTATAATACCTCATGTTCTTTCATTTTCATTTTCTACTATTCCAGTAATGTATATCGGGTTTTTACTAGGTCCAAAAGAAGGTTTTATATTTGGTCTATTCACTGATACTATTAAATCATTAATTAAGGGTTACCCCTGAATGTTTGTATATGCACTTACAGAGCCAATAATGGGTCTTATATCTGGTTATGTCGGATTAAATAAGGAAAAATATAAAACAAAAAAATATAAGATTGCTTTAATAATATTTGTTCAAATATTCTTTCTGCTTTTATTTATACTGTCTATGACGCTAATAAATGTTCAAGATGTGTTTGGTGCTAAAGAATGAGGAGGAATTGTATATATAGATGAATCTATTAGAAAAATAATAAATATAGTAGTTCCAGATATATATCTTTCATTTGAAGTTATCTATGTTTTTCTATATTTTAAAAAGATGAAAAATGATTTACTAATTTAAATATTTCACTTTTAATAGTTATGATTGTTTCAATAGTAACTTCCTTTGGATTAAATTCTATAGCAGCTCAAATATACTATGGCACTCCATACTACCTATCTGCTTTATCAAGGGTTTTCTCTAGTCCGATCTTTTTACCGATACAGGCTGCAATATTATTTAGTTTTATTAATCTGACCGATTATGCTGACTGAATTATGACACATCAAAATGATAAGTGATAGCATTAAAACATTTTATTTTAAATATAATAATATAATTTATTTATGAGCTCATCACTTTTAGCAACACTAATAATAGATTCTGTAATACTGGTTGGAATAATTTATTTATTTGTTAGAAGTTATTTCCATACTGGAATTTCAAGAGTTAGATACATGTATTTATTTACACTGGTATTAACGTTTGCCTCTATATCATTGGCATCTAGTTTTAGAACACAAATGGTTTTAGATGAATTTAATTTTTCTTATGCAACATTTGCCTTTATTGGAACACTTGTAGCTTATCCGCTTGGGCAATCATTGAAGATATTTTTTGGTACTTATACCAGCAGAAATCAAAATAGAAAGGAAGTAATTTCTATACTTTTATTTTTAAGTGGGATTATTGATATTTCACTATTTGTTGTTACGGTAGTTTCAAATAACTATGATTTAGTTGCTATATTTTCTGTGATAGCATCTTTTGCACTTGGTTTCATATCTGGTCTATTTGGAATGTATGTAACCATATTTTCAAACATGAATGAAAATTCTAAACTATTTAGAAACGTAGCCTTGATTGCAGTTGTTCCTTTTATAGGTACATTGATATCTACAATTCCTCAGTCAATAATAATTGTTTCAGGAAATCTATATAGTCTTACATATCAGAATATCTCATATCTTTGATTGTTATCAGGGTTTTTTGCCTTGGCTGCATGTGTTACAAATCAAGTTTTTACAGTTGACTGATATGGTAAAAAAAGATCTATGTTTGTTCCTACCGAAGAAACAAAAAAGAAATCTATAAATAATTGAAAAAATCTTAAATGAGTTGATTACGATAGTGAGTATACGAAACCAGGAATAAGAGTAGGGATACTTGGGTTTTTCTTTCTTCTTTCATATACATTATGTACCGGTACACTCGCACCTCAATATATTTTAGTTCTAAATAATGAAAGCAATGAATTAGGAAGTGAAGCAATTTCAGTCTTTAAGGCATACTTGCCATTTATGCTATCTTTTGGTTCTATAATAGGTACAATTTTTGGATATAGATACTTGCTATCAAAAACAAATTCTGATAATTTAGTTATAAACCTTGCTTTTGTAGCAATGATAACTTATATAGCCATAAACTTGATAAATGCATATACAGTTAAGTCACCATTATTAATGTTTGTATCATATCTAATTATGGGATATGCATATGGTGTAATATATTTCTACTTTCTTACTATTGCAATTAAACTAACAACAAAAGTTTCAACAAAACTACCCATAGGAATGTTCTATTTGTTTTTAACAACAATGGGATCTTTAGTTGCTAATGTAATTGCTTCAATAGTATTATCATTGTCTGCAACAAATCTTGATAATTTAGAACTAATATATATTATTTCAATTGCTATGTCATTGCTTTCACTAATAATATATAACTTCAACCATGCTTCTATAACCAAGGAAGTGAAATCTTCAAAACACTGAGGTTATGTTCTTGAAACTGGCATAGATGAACTTGTATACATAAACCCATTTAGGAAACAAACAGAGCTTTCAGACATACAAAAAAAATATGATGAAAAAGTAAAAAAAGAAAAAGCAAGTAAGAAACATCATAGAAAAACAAAATAATATTATTTAGCTATTTTAGTTAGTCATTGCTTATAATCTTTTTTAATTAAATCTAATTCACCATCTTTTAAATGAGATGCGCCTATTACTTTAAAGTGATCAACTCATTTCATTTGACAATAGTTAGCCGTTGCTATAAATCTCTTTATAAATTCATCTGAATCATAAAGTGATACTCCGTTTTTAGTGTAATCAGATTTGACTTCACCTGCAGTATAGGAAACTGTAATTTCTTTGTCTTTTAAACTGTATTTGCCACCATGTGCTCAACCATAACCTAAGAATCATTCTATTCAATTATCAAGCATTGGTGGACTGGTATATCAATGAAAAGGGAATTGATAAACAATAACATCGCTTTCCATTGCTATCTTTCTGTCTTCAGAAATAAGTCCCTTATCCATTCATCCAACTTTGCTACCTTTATATCTGTCATATATATCAATAATTTCTACATTTTCCATTTCTTTAGCAACTGAAATTAATTCTTTGTTAACTAATGATTTCTCAAAATTATTGTGAGCTTGAATAATTAATATTTTTTTCATAATTTTACCTATATATAAATTATAGTATTCACAATAGTTATTATTTTAATTAAACACTTTTATTTTATTTATAATTTACCCATGGCAATAGAGAAAACAAGGAATATTATAAGTGAAGAAAAAGATAGTAATGGTATTAGCACCTGAGTTAACTTTTCAAATTTTGTAATATTTATTTCAACAGTTATTTTCTCAATTGTTTTAGGAATGTCATTCCTTTTTAGAAACCCTTCAATGCAAGATGTATCAGGTTTGAGAGATCCTTTTAGCGGTACAGAATGAGAGTTAAATTCTGAAACAGACTACAGTTCTCTTGATACTTGATCTAATTCAATAGATCAGTCATTAGACTATTTACCTGGAAATTTAATATCAACTATAGCCAACTCAATTGATATTTTTATAATTCAAGTAAAAAATAATAATGAAACAATAGATTATTTATATTACTCACTTGATGATGTGGTAGATAATTTAAACGAAATCTTAAATGAATTTGATAGTTATAACTACAATAATGTTATTGCTTCTGATTTTTTTGTATGACAACCAATAAAATCACGTGTCATTCCTTTTAGTACAATGTTGGGAATATACATACTTTCATTATTGTTGTCAATGTTTTACAGAAAGAAAAACCCAGCTACTGGAGAAATATACATTACTTATATTGATGTAATAGTTGGATTCTTCGGGGGAATAATACCAGCAATTAAATTTTATAAGTACATGAATTTATAATAATGTTTATGCTATAATATTTTTAAGACTAATTTGGTTTAACCTTTTAAAATGAATAACCGAGAACAAAAAAGGAGATAAAATGGAAAAAATAAAAAATTGAGATAAAAAAGAAAAAATAACTAAACTATCTGACAAAATAAATAGCATTAAAGTTAGAATTGATGCTGCAAATGAATTAATTAAAAAAGAAAAAGACCCGCTACTAAAAGCTTCACTTGAGTCAACAAGAAATCATTTATATGATAAACTTGCTAAATCAATGATAAAGCTTGAAGCAATAAATAAAGAAAATTAAGAAAAGACCAAATTGGTCTTTTTTATTTTCTTATATAATATTATTCTAATGAGTATACAAAGGCTAGCAAGGAAAACAAATGAATTTAAAGATCATTTAAAATACTTAAAAAGAATTGATTTAATACTTTTTCTTCTTTTATTTGTTTCACTGCTATCAGTATCAATATGATTAGGTTTATCTAAATTAAATATCGAAGGTGCTAGTGGCTATTTATCTATAAATGCTGCCGATATTACAATAAGTGCCTTCGCTTGTTTGATAACTTTTTTATACATAGTATTAGTATCAAGAGGAAGAAGAGAAGGGTTTGTATATGGTGTTATTTCACAGGTGTTATGAGGTATAAGTGCTATTGCATCAGGAATTCCATTCCAGATAATACTTAGATTTGCTCTGTTTCTTCCAATGACAATTTTTGGATTAATTACATGGATATGAGATGACAAAATAAAAATTGTTAAAGATGACAAACGAATGAATAATTGAATAACACTTATTATATTTGTATTAATATTTTCATTTTCTGTACTAATGACTTATTCACTTGGGTCTTTTGATTCTTTAGGAATAGTTTATGTGGATGGTATAAAAGAAAGCAATAAGCTAATATTATTCTTAGATATTTCTTTATTTTTACTAGGAACAACATCTACAATCTTGACAATATTTAATTACAATTCTGCTTGAACTTTTTGAGTTGCAACTAATATTTGAGGGATTGGATTTTACTTATTTTATGCGTTTGCTTTCTCAAATTGAATTGTAATATTAGGGTCTTTAGGTTGATTTTATAATGGTATAAATTCCTTAAGGGTTTGATACTTAAAAACTTATGAAGGGAGATTTAAAAGCAGCTAAAAATTTGAAGAATTGAAGCAAATGAGATATTGCTTTACTTTCTTTTTCTGTATTAATACTTTTAACTTCATTAATATTAAATACTTTAATTAATAGTGATGAAAGCATTT
>JABSQC010000089.1 GCA_013214845.1 Mycoplasmataceae bacterium | reverse complement strand
CAAAATCTGGATGTGTTATAGCATTTGAAAATGCTATAAATGAAAAGGTGTTTACAGTCATTAATATATTGCTTGTTAAGGCATGTAGTCCAAATAATAATGCTGTACCAACAAAGCTTCATTTAGGTATAAGGTTTTTTCAACTAGTAAAAATAATAGAGTGTTCACTTTTTTTAGATAAATATAACGAATAAGAAACTGCAATTATTAATGTAAGTGAGTAACCAATAACTGATGCAATCGCTCCACCATCTATACCCATATTACATAATCCCATGAATACTCAGTTAAAGAAAATATTGATAGGTATTCCTGATACTCCAATAAGGCCGGAGATATTAGGGCTACCATCAGTTCTTATAAATCTAACAATTATGTCATATACAGCAATAAACACAACTGAAATTCCAAATATTTGAACATATCTAATAGCTTCAGAAACAGCTTGAGTTGTATTACCAAGAGCATCTGTAGAATTATGACCTGAAATTAAATCAATAGCTGGGCCAGCTATTCCTACTCCTATAGATGTCACTACCACGTTTATTATAAGAGTTCCACTTATTGCTGATCCAACAAACTCCTCTGCTTCTTTGTGGTTGTTTTTAGATATAAGCATTGAGTACTTAATAGTTGCACCTACATTTACAAGAAGTGAAAATCCTTGTAGTATAGATAAATAAGTAGTGGCATACCCCATTGCACTTATTGCTGTATTACCTGAAGAATAGTAATCAGTTGTAAGAGATGTAGCCATTATTGTATCAGTAATACTGTAAATAGAAATGGCTAAAAACATCAGTATTGTAGGAGCACAAAGTTTAAATAATACTTTTCAAACTTTCTTATCTTCAAGAAATGCTTTTTGATTGTTAAAATTTTTTGATGAGTTATTTTTATTATCAGAAACAGCACTTGTTGATTTACTGCTATTAATTTTTATTTCTTCCATTTTATCCCCTTTTTTGTTCTCGGTTATTATTGAAAAGGTTAAACCATTTATTTTGAATTTATTATAGCACTATTTATTTTGTGTGTAAAAAATTATTTTTTTCTATTTTCTATCTTTTTATGTCTTCTTTTTAGAGCATCAATTTCAGCATTCATCTTTGTTTTATATCCGGGTTTTCTTGGTCCATTTTTATATTTGCTGATAATTTGAGCTGTTTCTATTTCTAGTTTTGTACCAGTGTAATTTTTCTTAGACTTATTTTTCTTTATTTTAATAAGTTCTTGTTTTCCAATGTTTCATTTGTATTCTTCAAATTCTATATTTCTATTACTTGAAATCTTATCTAATTTGTACTTATCTTTTTCATCATAAAATAGAAAACTTATCCCATCTAAATTGTTTCTACCTACTCTACCAGATCTATGAGTATAGTACTCTAAACCTATTTCAGGGATAGAAAATGAAAATATATGAGAAGCGCCTGGTATGTCTATTCCTCTTGCAAGTAAATCAGAAGCTACAACATATTGGTAACTTAGATTGTTTATTAGCTTTAGCTCTGTCTTTCTTTTTCTAGGTGATAAATCAGAAGAAAAAATTCCTACTTTTTGATTTAGATGTTGTTCCAAGAATTTATGAACGTCTTTTACTTCATCTTTTGTTGAACAAAAAATTATTGAAAAGAAGGGATTAATTTTTTTAGAATTTAAAATTTGTAATAATATTTCTTTTCTTTCATCATAATTAGTTTTGATACTTCTATGAGATATCTTTAAAGACTTATTTTTAGAATCTACATTTACAAATTCAAATTTACCTGATATGTTTTTATTAATAAAATTTTGTAATTGATTTGGAATAGTTGCAGAAAAGAACGAAGTTGAAATATCTTCTTCTTTTACTTTATTTAAAAGATCTTTAATTAAAGGTAGAAAGTTTAAATCTAAACACATATCTGCCTCATCTATAACTAAATGCTTAAAGTTATTTAAATAACTATTACCAATAGAACTATATGCTTTATTTATTCTATCTGGTGTTCCTATTACTATTTGTGGGCTTTTCTTCAATCTATCTAATTGATCGTCTAAGCTTTCTCCACCTACTATTAATGCAGCAGAAATATCATATTCTTTATTTTTAAATTCTTTTACAACATTGTATATCTGTCTAGAAAGCTCTCTAGTAGGAGCCATTATTATCGCTTGTGTTGATTTATTATTTATATCAATTTCAGTTAGTATTGGTAAAACAAAAGAATATGTCTTTCCAGTTCCGGTTGGAGCAGTACATATAACTTGTTTAGATTTTAAAAGTAAAGGAATTACCATTTCCTGTACTTCAGTCATCTTTGATTTATTATTCTTTTCCAAAATATCTACAAAGTTTTTTGGAATATTGTATTCTACAAATTTCATTTTTATACCTTTTTGTTTACACTTGCTTCTGCTTCTTTATTATCTTTGTTTTCACTTTCTAAATTACTATTTTCTTTAATCTTTTCCTTTTCATCAATAACATCAGTTTCTTCTTTTTTAGGAAAAACAAGAATAGGAAGATTAAATCAAAGTCTCACTAAAACAAAACCTACCATTATTATTCCAGCAATTGCCATAGTTGATATAAAGCAAATTTTTATCATGTGTATAGTTAGAATTAAGAACTTTCTAGAAAATAGTGCAGGTATTTTCATTATTGGAATAAAAATTAATCAAATAAAAAGTAAAACAAAACTTACTATTACAAGTAAAGAAAATAGATATAAAGTATTTCTATATAAACTATATCCATTTTTATTTGCTCATAAATAACTAATAGGAAATATTGATAGAACAAGAAATGCAATGACTGTTCTTGTTGAAGCAATAAATAGACTTTCATTTGAAGAAAATGAAAGTCCAACTATAATAGATACTCAAAAAAATATTAAAGATATTACTAAAAACGAAATTAGAGAATATTGTGCAAACTTATCTATAGTTATTTTATTAATCTTTATCATTAATTCTTTTTCCTTCTACTTAAATCGTCTTCTTCTATACTCATAAATATTTTTCTTTTTAAAGTATTTATGTTATTTTTGAATCTAGGAAACTCCAGAGAGTACTCCCTGCAAACGACTGATATTACATTTTCCACACTAAATGGACCTTTAATTCTTCAAAGAATGGTCTCCATTATCTCG
>JABSQC010000088.1 GCA_013214845.1 Mycoplasmataceae bacterium | reverse complement strand
TTTAATTAAAAAAGGCATTTTACTAAATGTAGTAAATAGTGTTTAAAACTATACAATTAAAATGTTTATAAATAGTGGAAACAAATAGTTTTCCACATTTTCTTTAAATTTTTTACACAATTGCTTAATTTTATTCAATAAATACAATAATTTTAAATAATTTCTTTACTTTTCCACAATGTTTATAAAAATGTGGAAATGTGGAAAACTTTAAAAATACCCTTGTTTTGGTGTATAAATAATGTGGAAACAATAGCATGACAAAAGATGAAATAAATAAAATTTGAAGAGCTGTAGAAAAAAATATAAAGAATTCTCTTTCTCCTAGAGAGCTTTCTAATTGGGAAAAAGTTGTAGATGCATACATTGTTGAAATTAATGAATCTGGTCAGTTAATTCTAGATAATGATAGTGTTTTTTCATACCTACACGTGAAAGATGGCGGGGCTTTCTTCCCTGCTATTGAGCGCTCTATTAATGAAGTAACAGGTACAGATTATAAAGTTATAGTAAGAGAGTTTAATCAGAATAAAAGGAATAAGGAGATCACTGATAAATACACTTACGAGCACGGAATAAAAGGAATAAAGTCTTTTGAAAACTATGTTGTCTCACCAAGCAACAAAATGATTGTAAAGGCTTGTATTACAGTTTCAGAGCAATATAGTGGTAACTGGTCTCCTTTGTTCATACATGGTAAATCAGGCATAGGTAAAACTCACTTGCTTCAAGCTATTGGTAGGAACTCACAGTTAGTCAACCCCTCAAGAAAGGTTAAATATATAAATGCATACGATTTTATACAATTAGTGCAAAAGATAGGTACAAGCAAGTCTCCTAGTCAAGGATATGAAGAACTTAAAAAGGAATATAACTCTTTTGAACTTCTTTTAATAGATGATGTTCAAACTTTAGCGGATAAAGAAAAGTCAAAGGAAATATTATTTAATGTTTTTAGACATTATGATGATAATGAGAAACAAATAGTTATAGTTTCAGATACATCGCCCGATGAACTTAGAGGATTTGAGGCAAGACTTGTAACAAGATTTAAGAGTAATTTAGTATTAAAACTTACTCCGCCGGATGTTATAACTGCTAGGGAAATATTAATAAACAAGATTAAATATGATAATTCTCTATCAAGAGATGATATAGATCCGCAAGTTATTGAGTTTATTGCAAGTAACTTTAGTTCAGATGTAAGGTCATTAGAAGGTGCACTTTCTTCTTTAACTTTTTGAGCAATATCTGAAGATAAAGAGAAAATAGGCTACAAAGATATACCGGTTATATTCAGTCACTTAAAAACTACAAAGGCAACTTTGTCTATTGAAAAGATAATCGGAGAGGTGGCAAGATATTATGCTATATCTAAGGAAGATATAAAATCATCAAAAAGATCTAAGAAGATTGTTAATGCAAGACACATTTCTGTATATATGTGTAGAGAAATGCTTAATTCTACATATGTCGACATAGGCCAAAAGCTAGGAGGAAGAGATCACTCTACTATTATGTCGAGTCACAAGAAAATAAAGACCTTAATCAAGAGTGATGAGGCGCTAGAAAAATCTATTCAAGATATTAAAAACAATCTTTCCAAGTAGTTTACCACACTAAAATCCCTTAAAAAAGCTTATAAAACAAGAAAAAAAGGAGTTTTCCACATTAATTGCGCACATAATAGTAGTTATAGTAATAATAATTAAATAAAATAATATAATAAGAGAAATGGAAATAACAATAAAAAGAAACAAAGAGTTTAAAAATATAATTAAAAACATCTCATCTATAATAGATAACAACTCAATTAGACCTGTCCTCTCATGTCTAAGCTTCAACATAAGCGATGGAGTTTTAAATATAATTGCAGCAAATGAAATCATATCTATAAATAAAATTGTTGATAAGACAATATACAGTTCTGATCAAAGCGGTCACTTCCTTGTTAATGGGAAAGTTTTTGAACAAATAATATCAAAGACAAAAGGTGACGAAGTAACAATTAAAAAAACACAAGATAATAGCTTGTACATTTCTTCAACAGAATCTGAATATTTTGTAAATTTATATGTAGATTCAGAATTCCCAAGAGTCAACTTTAATTACCCTGAAGATAATATATTTGAAATGAAGGCAAGCAGTTTAAGTGCAGCTGTAAAGAAAACAGTTTTTGCCGCTTCTGAAAAAGATCAAAGAGTTATATTAAATGGAATTAATGTAAAAATAAAAGACGGAACTATTATATTTTCTGCAACAGATGGATTTAGAATATCAAGATACTCTTCTTCAATAGAACATGCTAAAGATATGTCTGAAACAATTCATGTAAAAGCAATGAGGGAAATAACTAAACTAGTTGAACCATCAAGTGATTTGAAAATTAGTATTACTAAAGAGTGACTTTACGTCGATGACAAAGGAAGTGTAATTAAATCTAAGGTTATTGATGGCATATATCCTAACTTAGATAGGATATTCCCTAAAGAAAGATTAAATTCAGTAACAGTAAATAAAACTGATATTTTAGACATGATTGATAGAGTTATGGTAATATCACCTTTCTCTACTGAAATTTCTATAGATCTAAGTAATGAACAAATGAAAATAAAAAATAATCAACAACAAGTAGGTAATGCAGAAGTTGTTAAGAAGAATCACACTTATGAAGGTAAGGAGGAAAATATTTCTTTCTCTGTAAATCCTAGATATATTCTTGATGCTATTAAACATATAGATGGTGAAGACATTAGAATTGATGTTAATGGAACTTTAAAACCAATTATAATTTCTTCTAGTTCAGACAAACACATGTTTAACCTAGTACAACCCCTAAAAGTCTAATGATAGAAAAGATAAAACTAGAAAATTTTAAAAAAGCTGAAATGGAATACTTTGCAGAAGGTAGAGCAGTTCTATGTAAACCAGATCAATTACCAGCTGTCGCAATTGCCCTTGCACCAGGACCAGGACGAAGTAGTGGATGAGTATTTGAAACGACTGTCGGAGTTGGATGCTGATTACAAGGCCTTAAATAAGGAACTCTACCAACAAGGGCCGAATGATCAACTGGTTGCGGCCTTGATTCAAAATCTACAGCTGCGCTTAGAACTCATCAGCAAGCTGCAAAAACAATTAGATCAAT
>JABSQC010000087.1 GCA_013214845.1 Mycoplasmataceae bacterium | reverse complement strand
TTTCTTCTTCAACTGCTGTTAATAAGTGTCCTGACTTTTATGTTCCTTTTGGTACAGAATACAGAGTCTCAATTGATAATATATCATCATATAGTAATGCAATTAAAAATAGAGATAAAGGTTATGTTCAAGTTGGAGTGAACGTAGTATTGTCAGATGATTATACAAGTGATGTTGTTTATTCAAATTACAACAGTTCTGATGTTATAACTCCATCTGATGCATCTCTTAGTTTTAACAACAATCTTCCAATTGCTGGAATTAACAATTCATGTGATTCATATTCATATTACGATTTTAGTAGTAACAAAAATGTTTACTATGATTTAGAATCAACTTCTTCTTTATATACTAATGCAACAAATGGTAATGAAATTAGATTAACAAATTCCCAAAAATCTTCATCATCTATAAACCCTAGCAAAACTCTCTGTGTAAATGTAATGGGAGATTTATTATCTAATTATTCTGATTCTTCGAATGTTAGCCCAGAATATTATGGTCCATCTAGAAATTTTGCATCTCTGCCACTATACGATTTTAATGAGGATGGTGACTACTCATGATTTTCTGATAATGTTATGTCCTTTTCACTAAATAATTCATTTTCTGCAAGTGCGGCATTTCCAGTTTATGGAGCACCAGCAGAAAACGTTTATAATGACATAATATTTTTTGAGTATCAAATTTTATTCTTAGAAATATTTCCTTTTGCACTATTAATTGTCTTTTTCTCACTATACATATTTGATAAAAATTATGTATTTGCGATAGAAGAAACTAAGAGAACCTGAGTAGCAACTAGATCTCTTTTAGATACAGAACTTGTTTCATATGCATTTAAAAAATGAAAAAAAGGTGAAACTATTGACTTTGAAACTCTAGAAGAAGAGATGCTAGAGAACAGAGGAATTGATACTAAATTAGATTTTTAAAGTAAAGTTGTTTTACTTTACTTAAAATATTGTATTATTTATTTAGGAGGAAGATATGGTAAGTATAAGAATGAAAAGAATGGGTTCAAAAAAGAGACCATTTTATAGAATAGTAGCTGTTGATTCAAGAAACAAAAGAGACGGAGCATATATAGAATTATTGGGAACATACAATCCTTTAAATGATGAAGTTTCTATAGATAAAGAGCTATCATTAAAATGATTAAAAAGTGGAGCACAACCCTCAACTACTGTAAGAAACATTTTTTCTAAAAATGGAATAATGAAAGATTTTCATGAATCAAAATCAAAATCTGCAAAGTAAATACAGGTTAATTGGTGAAATAGTAAATACACATGGAATAAAAGGAGATTTTAAAGTTATTTTAAAACCCTCAAATTTCACCATAAGTACTAATATAATTAAAAACTCTTATGTTGATGTAAACGGCAATAATGTTTACATAAACATAGAAAGGGTTTCAAAACATAAAGGTGCATATCTTTTAAAGGCAAAAGAATTTAATAACATTAATGACGTTGAAAATTTTAAAGGGTATAACCTTTACTCTGAAATTCCATTTAATAATAAAGAATATTTTTATTATGAATTAATTGGAATGGAAGTAGTAAATAAAAACATTGCTATTGGAAAAGTAGAAAATTATTTTTTGCAAGGAAATTTTTATTCCTTGACATTAGAAAACAACAATGATCTAACAATACCTATAGATAATAGGTTTATAAGCAATGTTAACAAAGAAGATAACAAAATAATAGTTGTCTTCCCGGACGGATATTTAAATGAGTAACAAAAGATGAACGCCTTCAAAGGTTGTTAATGAAGTGAGTACTAGAATGCTTATTACAGAAACTAACTTTGGGAAGTGAAAACAAAAAGATTTTTTTAAAACTGATACTGCAAAGTATCTTGCAGAAGCAATAGGTACATTTATTTTGACATTTTTAATAATAACACCTAGTACGTTTGCATTCGGAAGTAATCCAAATATAGCAGATTGATTTAATACAATATTTCAAATCCCTTTATTTGCAGCTCTTTGACCGGCTCTTGTAATAGGTTTAGCAATAGTATTATTTTACAAAATATCATGTAACTTAAATCCTTCTGTAACCGTATTTGAATGAAGATTAGGTATGTATACTACAAGTAAAATGATTTACATTGTATTACTTCAATTTATAAGTGCTATTGCTGCCAGTTATCTTGCTTGATTTATAGCAAGTGTTTCAAATCCACAACTAGTATCAACTGCTGAAGGTACATTTAATTTAGATGCTGTTAAACCAGTTTTCCAATCTAAATGACCTTTAGAAGGTACTAAAATTTATGCAGGTGGCATTGATACATATGCTGCAAGCAATATAACTCTATATGCTTTTGTAATGATTTCTGAATTTATAGGAGTAAGTATATTACTTCTTCTAATCATTAAACTTTCATATCAACCATCATTTGGATTAAAAATGGTCTTAACAGCTTGGGTATTAGTAAGATTAATGTTCCCATTTGGAACCTATGACTTAAATCCCGCCAGGTCATTTTCACCTTCATTAACCGCCTTTACACAAGGTGGAACAGAAGGACCTTTAAAATTCACTTGAATGTACTTAGTAGCTCAATTCGCAGCATCTCTATACATGGGTAGAAAATTCAAAGACTCACATCAAGTTGATGAAATTAAACTAAGTAAAATGGATCCTAATATCAGAATATAATGACTTTTAAAATAGTAACTCTGTTTCCAGAAGTATATGAGCCGTTTATGAATAGCGGACCTATCAGAAAGGGTTTAGAAAAAGATATAATAAATTTTAAATTCCAAAACTTAAAAGAATTTGGATTGGGCAAACATAAAAAAGTTGATGAAACACCTTATGGTGGTGGTGCCGGAATGTTACTAATGGTTGAACCTATCCATAAAGCAATTGACAGTTTAAAAACCAAAAATTCTAAAGTTGTTATATTTACGCCTGAAGGCAAAAAATTTAAACAAAGTGATGTAAAGGAATTATCTAAGCTTGATGAAATAGAAATCTCCAAACCAGACATGCCATGTGCCTGAGTTAATTTTTCAGGTGAATTGGTGGCAATGATCTTCCCATCATCGATATCATTCCTCGATTTCATTTTCTTTGTGTTTTGAGAGAGAGAAAAAAAGAAAGAAAAATAAAATATTAACGTGCCGAGGGTCCCGTTTACCATA
>JABSQC010000086.1 GCA_013214845.1 Mycoplasmataceae bacterium | reverse complement strand
GAAATAAACAGCAATTATTATGAAACCCATAGTTATAAATATTTTGTATAATTAATATATGTCTAATGATGAAATAAAAAAAGAATTAGTTTCTTTAATTAAAACAAAGACAAAAATTAAAGTAGAAACAAATTCAACTTTAAAAGATTTAAATATTGATTCACTTGATATCTTAGGCCTAATTGTAGAAGTTGAAAATAAATTTTCTATAAATTTTACAGACGATGAAATAATGGGATTGAAATCAGTTAATGACATCATAAACCATATAATCAAAGAAAAGAAATAACCGAAATAGGGGTGTAGCTCAACTAGGCAGAGCAGTGGACTTCAAATCCATCGGTTGTGGGTTCGATTCCTGCCACCCCTGCCATTTATATAAATAAAAAAAAGACGTGTAGGCGCCTTTTTTTTATTTATAAGAATTCCTTAATCAATTTTTTTAACTAATCCAATTCCAGTTGTGTTTACACCTGTATATACAAGCACAATTGATTTTGGAGTACCTTTTATTTCTTCATTTAATTCAAATCCTTTGATTTTGCTCTTAACTATTTTTTTAACGTTAGCATAATCTTCAGATTCTCCTATATAAGGTATCTGTAAGTAATAGTCACTAGGCTTAATTGAATTATCTTCAATGTAATCATTGATAACATTACATATTTTGTCTAATGCTTTTTTAGTGTTTCTTGTTTTATAAGACTCATTTTCATCTATCTTACCATCTCTAATAACCAATACTGGTTTAACACCAGCAAGACTACCAATTCTTGCTTGAGATTGAGATATTCTACCACCAGCACTTAAGAATTGCAGGTCATCTATCATTACAGATGCAAATGTACTTTCATTGTAATTTTCTATTATTTTAATTACTTCTTTTAATGGGTGATTATTATCTCTTCATTTTATTAATCTAGGAACAAGAAATTCAATTCAATTTCCAAATAGATTACTTTCAAGGACATATACCTTTCCATTGTATTTTTCTTCTTGAGCAACAAGTCTCATTGCATTATTCATACCTGATAAATTTCTTGATAATGGAACTACAATTAAATTTTCATAATTTTGCAACATTTTGTCATACTCATCTTCAATTATTGTTAAAGAGGGAACTGATGTCTTTGCTACTTGAAGTAATCTAGCTTTCTTAGCAATATCATCTGTAAAGATATTGATCCCATCATCAAATTCATCCTTTCCGTATCTTATTTTAAAAGGTACAAACCCTATATTTTTTAATCTCATTTCATCTCTTGTATAGCCACAAGAAGAATCCAATATTATTCCTCATTCATTCATTATTTTTCCTCTTTTAAGAATAAACCAAATCCAGTGATATCATATCCAATATGAACCATTGATACACCTAACATTTCAAAATTTTTATAATCAATAACATCAATATCATTTATATTATCTTTAATTAGTTGTACAGTTTTTTTTCTATCTTCATCAACTTGGTTGTATGCAAGTCCAATAGCATATTTAGAAGTATCAATTTTGTTACTTTCAATATATGATTTTATTATTTCTAAACCTCTAACTACAGCCTTTTTATAATTTCTTGCTTTTATTGAACTATCTTTATCTATTGACCCATCTATTCAAGATAAAGTTGGCTTTATTCCAACTATGCTTCCAAGTCTTGCCTGAGATGATGATACTCTACCAGAAGATCCTAAAAATTTTAAATCCTTTAGAATCATTATTCCAGAAGTATGTTTGTTAGCTTTCTCTATTCATTTTAATACCTTGTCAAAAGACATATTATTTTTTTTATATTTGCTTACAATTTCCAATATTTGAGTCATTCAAGGAGTAAATAATTTAGATTTTACAACTTTAATTTTACCTTTAAATTCATCTTCTTCAGCAGCAAGTCTAAACGCATTATTCATACCAGATACTTTTTCAGATAAAGATAAGACAATTAGTTTTTTATTATTAAGTAAACCCTCTCTGTATTTTTCCTTTATTGTTTCAACAGAAGGCACTGATGTTTTACCTATAGTACCTTTATCAATTTTCAATTTTATTTCCTTGGTTTCTATATTTATGCCGTCATCGTATTCTTTATTGTCATAGAATATTTTGTATGGTACAAAGTATCAACCATTATCTTCAATTCATTTTTTTGTTTTCCCGCAAGCAGAATCAACTACTATTCCTCAATCATTCATTTATTACTCCTTTTCTTTTTTTATGTAATATAGTTACTTATTTATATTTTATTACATGGCAAATGTTATTAAATAAAGACTTTTCAAAATATGGAATATACTTAATGTAAGTATGAAAGATATAAAAGACATTTTAAAAGAAATAGTATATGTTCCTTCTAATTCAGGAGATGAAGGATTAATGGCTAATATGTTCTTAAAAGAACTAAAAAATAATAACTATGAAATAGTAAAAGATAATATGGGAAGTGTTTTTGGATTAAAAAAATCTAAAAAACCTAATGCAAAAAAAGTAGTTATTGAGGCCCACATAGATGACGTTGGATTTATTTCTGAAGAAGTAAATGACATAGGGTTAGTAAAGTTTTCTGCAAAAGGCGGAATAGTAAAAAAATGAATGTTTGGTCATAAACTAAGACTGTATATTAATGAAAAAAAATATTATGATGGAGTTGTTATAGCTCTTTCACCACATCAAGTAAAGAAGGTAGATCCAAGGGACAGAGGAAGTAAATTAAGTGAAAATTATTTTGAAAATAACATCTTAGTTGACTTTGGCTTTACTTCTAAAAATGATGCAATTGAAAAGGGATTTGAAACAGGTTTAGAAATTACTTGAGTTCCTGACTTTTGAGTTAATGGGGACAGAATTTTTGGTAAAGGTTTTGATAATAAGATAGGAGCATCTATTGTTTATAAATTAATATCAGATCTTTCAAAAAAAGAATTTGATTTTGATTTATATATTGGAGGTACTACACAAGAAGAGGTTGGGCTTAGAGGTGCAAAAACTTCATCACAAATGATTGATGCTGATTATGCTGTAGTTGTTGATACTTCTCCTGCTTTTGATGTCGCTAATGAAAAAGATAATGGTTCATTAGGAAAAGGTCCCTTCTTAAGAATAATGGATAGAGGTTTTGTAACTCCTGCCAAAACAATCAGTTTTCTTGAAAATATATCTAAGAAGAATAATATAAAAATGCTAA
>JABSQC010000085.1 GCA_013214845.1 Mycoplasmataceae bacterium | reverse complement strand
AGTAGCAATAAAATTTCCTGCGTTATCAAAAACCACTACTATAATAGGAAATAAAAAGGCATATGATATTGACAAGGATACTATAGAAAATAATGCAGAAAATATGTAAACAAATGTAAAAATAAGATTATTAAAAATAACACTGCATGATTTTTTAAAAAAATTAGCTGATTTATTTAAAGATGAGATCATAAAAGGAACTGTAAACCCAATAAATCAAGTGTATCCAGAAAAGATATTAAATCCCCATAACTTAGATAAATATGGTTGATATTCCATTTTATATTTTATTATTCCATCGTTAACTATTGGCTCATTACTAATTGTCCCAAGTGAAACACTGCTGTTTAAAAGACCGGTAAATACTATTGAAAGAAATAAAATAGATAAATATGAAATTATAGATAAGATTATATTAAGAAAATTTAGTTTTATCTTAAAGGCAGGAAGAAGAGCAAAAGATAAAATAATTGGAATATTTATAATTATTATTCTCCCTATTTTAAAGAGAATATCTGAAACTACACTAAGTGTTCCAAAATGAATTACATCATCTTGTGAAACTATAGAGTTTGTAAGTGAAGCATCATAATAACCATTATATATTGTATTTGTAAGTATTCCTCCTAGTGCTATAAAAGATACACCTAAAATAAGTAATGTAAAAAAAAGAGCAATTGAAAAATTGCCTAATTTATCATCAAAAGGAATTATTGAATATTTTCTTGTACCCTTCTTAGTATCTATATTCTTAGATAATGTTTCCTTATCCTTAAATAAAATCTTTTTTTTGCTCATATACTTTTTTTGTCAAAGCTTTAAATTATAATTTTAAAACTTAACTTTTATTTAGCATTTTTCATTGAACTCATAACTTTTCTTATTTTTGCTTCTGAAGGTTTTTGTCCCATTGCTAAAAACATTGCTCTTATTTGTTTTTCAGAAACAGGAGGATTTTTTCTTAGTTCGTTTTGAACCATTTTTCTTGTTATATAGTAACCTAGAAAACCAGCAACTACAAAAGTTATGGGTATAGCTATTCCTAAAGCTGCACCTACTGACATTTTATCACCTTAAACTTATTATAAAATATATTTCTCACTTAAAATATAAAAAATTATTTAAATTCTCCTCTTATTTTCTCTGATATATTTTTAGCATTAAAACCAAGTTTAGAGTAAACCTCTTTTCCATCTCCTGATAAACCATATGATTTCATATTAAATCTCATGTCACTATGAGAAATGTATTTGTCTAAAGATATCCCAGTTCCAGCTTCAATTGTAACTTTTAGTTTTGAATTTCCTACTAATTTGTTATAGTACTCATTTCCTTGTTGGTCAAATACATAAGTAGATGGAATTGAGACAACTTTCACACTTTTACCATCTTCTTCAAGAATCTTAGCCACATCTACAGATAGACTTACCTCAGAACCAGTTGAAAATATAACTATATCAGCTTTATCTGAACCATAGATTTTGTAAGCACCTTTCTTAGATGAAGATATGCTTGAGCCACTTATTTCATTAAGATTCTGTCTTGTTGCAATTATTGCTGAAGGTGTGCTTGTGTAAGAAAGCGCCATTTCTCAAGCTGCTCTCAACTCATTTGTATCTGCTGGTCTAAAGTCAGCAAAGTTAGGAATTGATCTAACTAAGTCTAATTGCTCAACAGGTTCATGAGTAGGACCATCTTCCCCGACAAACACAGAGTCATGTGTGTAAATAAAGATAGATGGTATTTTCATAATTGATGCCATTCTAAGAGCTGGTTTCATATAATCAGCAAAAGTAAAGAAAGTAGAACCAAATGATACTAGACCACCATGAAGATTTATACCATTAACTATTGCACCCATACCAAATTCTCTAACACCAAATTTAATATTTGTACCTTCTCTACTGTCAATATCAAAGTTGCCGTTTATTCCTCTTACTTTTGTAGAAGCTGTTAAATCAGCTGATCCACCTATAAAGAAGTTTTTGTTTTCTTGAATTTTGTCAAGTATTTGTCCAGAGGTAACTCTTGTTGCACTATTCTTAGATAACTCAATATCTTTTATATTGTATTTTATTTTATTTCTGTTACCTAAGTCTGAAAGAATTGATATATCTTTATTATCTTTTTCATATTTAGATTTACTTTTCTGTCATTTTTTATATATAGGTAAAACTCTTTTATCTATTTCTTTAATTACTTGTTTTCTTACATCATCAGAAAATTCAAATGGACCAGTTTCTATTCCTCATTTTTTTCTAATATTTGATGTTTCTCCTTTTCCAAAAGGAGCACCATGTACAGAAGGAGTCCCTTGTTTAGAAGAACCAAAACCAATAACAGTTTTAACTTCTATTAATGATGGCTTGTCAGTTTTTTTAGCTCTAGTTATAGCCTTATCTATTAAATCTGTATCCTCTCCGTCTTTTACTAAAAAGTAGTCTCATCCTAGCGATTCTACATATTCCTTCATATTTATTTTAGTAGTTTCAATAACTGGAGAATCAAGTTGGATATCATTTGAATCCATTAATATTATTAATCTACCTAGTTTTTGTCTACCGGCAATTGACATAGATTCAAATGCAACACCTTCTTGTAAATCACCATCACCACAAATCGCGTATGTATAATGATCTACATATCCAGAATTTTTAGTCTTAGCTCTCAAGCTTTCTTCAGCTAGCGCTAAACCAACTGAAGATGAGATACCTTGTCCTAATGGTCCTGATGTGGCATCAACACCATCTGTGTGACCCACCTCTGGATGACCAGGAGTTTTAGATTCTATCTTTCTAAAATTTTTAATGTCATCTAAAGACAGCTTGTACCCAGAAAAATATAACATAGAGTAAAGAAGTGCACTTCCATGTCCTGCTGACATCACAAATCTGTCTCTATTAAATCATTTTGAATCATTTGGATTCACATTCAAATGCCTAGTAAATAATGTGTATATCATAGGAGCTGCCCCCATTACAATCCCTGGATGTCCAGAATTTGCTTCATCAATCATATCTATTCCAAGCAATCTAATTGCGTTTATTTTTTCTATTTGTTTCATAATTATATAAATTATACTTTTTTAAATATCTTGTTTTGTTTTTATAAAACATATAATATTAATGTTATGCCAGAGTTACCAGAAGTAGAAACAGTAAGAAGAATACTTGAAAATAAAGTAAATAATAAGAAGATAATTAAGATTGAAATCTTACATGATAAGTTATTAAGAAATATTGAAAAAAAGGACTTTAT
>JABSQC010000084.1 GCA_013214845.1 Mycoplasmataceae bacterium | reverse complement strand
CCCCAGGTTGGATCATATAACGATAGTAAAAAACTAAGATTTGACTTTACATATGATGGTTCTATTAATAATGACTTAATTGAAAAAGCTTCTGCTGAATTGAAGAAATTAATTAATATGTCACTAAAAAGAGAATACCTAGAAATGCCAATTCAAGATGCTAAAAAACTTGGTGCTTCTTATATGAAAAATGAGACATACAAGGACATTGTAAGAGTTGTATCATTTGGTGGTAAAGTGATTGATTTATGCGGTGGTACGCATGTAAGAAACACAAATGAAATAGAAGATTTATATATTTCTGAAATTAAGAATCAAGGATCAAATGTTTATAGAGTAACTGCTTTTTCTGGAAAAAAACAAATAGATTCATATTTTCAAGGAGAACTTGATAAATGAAAAAAAGAACTACTTCCTACAATAAACAAAGTAAATGAACTTGAATTTGATGGTAGTAAGGCAGATAGATCAATTAAGGAATGCAAGGACTTAGTTAAAGGTTTAGGTACAAAATTGAATAAGGAAACAATTGATTCATATATTAATGTAAAAGCAATTGTACCTAAGAAATTATCTGAAATAGAAGGAATAAGAAAATCAATTATTTCACTTAAATTAGTTGAAAAGCACAATAAAGAATTATTAGGTGAACTTACAAATAATCATTATATCGTTGAACTAAATGATGTAAATTTAGATTCTGCAAGAAACCTATCTATGAGCTTTAAAAATAATGATTTATTAGTGAATAGAGTTATCTGTGTAATGACTTCTTTACCGAATAATAAATTCAGTTTTATTGTACTAAAAAATAAAAAATTTGAAAAGGAATTAAATTTAGTAGAAACCTTAAAATCTGCTAGTAAAGATATTGGAATTAGAGGTGGTGGTAACTCTGAATTTATTCAAGGTGTAAGTTCTAAGGAATCTATTAAAAAATTTATAAGTAGTATTGAATAAGATGATATGAGAATAATAGCAATTGATTGAGGAATAAAAGGAATGGGAATAAGTATAAGTGACCCATTAAAAATTACAGCACAACCTTTAATTAATTATTTTTTTAATAAGTCATACAACTATTTAGAAGCACTTAATGTTATAGAAGAAATAGTTGCTAAATATAATAATGATATTGAAAAAATTATCATTGGATATCCATTAACTCTGAGTGGCAATAAGTCATCTCAAACTCATGATGTTGAAGAGTTTACAGAAAATTTAAAAAAATATTATTCTGAGAAGGGTAATATAAAAGTTTTACTTTATGATGAGCGTCTAACTACAAAGCTAGCAATGTCTCAGTTTGGAGACAGAAAAGATTGAAAAGAAAAAAAAGATATGTACTCATCTAAAGTCTTGCTTGAAGAATATTTATCTAATTTAATCAATGACTAAAATTTATTAAAAGTAATATAATTAATTTAATGTCATCAAAGATTGTATTAATTGCAGGTGGAACTGCTTCTGGTAAAACTACAATTGCAAAAGCGATTGCTAAAGCCTTTAAGAACGAAGTTGTTACTATTCCTCAGGATTTGTATTATAGAAAAGAATGAGATAAATTAAGTTTAGAACAAAGACTTAAAAATAACTTTGACCACCCCGATGCCTTTGATTGAGACTTGATTGAAAAAGATATTAGAGATTTACAGCAAGGAAAAGTAGTTGAAAGACCTAAATATATATATGCTGAAGCTAGACATAGTAAAACAGAATTTGTAAAGATGCAACCTAAACCAGTTATCATATTTGAAGGTCTATATGCTCTATTCTACAAAGACATTAGAAACATGTCATCAGTAAAACTTTTTGTTGATGCCGAAGATGACATAAGAATATTAAGAAGGCTTAAAAGAGATAAATATATCTATGATGAAAGAGTTGATGGAAAAAAACTAGAGCCTGTAGGTGCGATTCACAAGTTTTCTATAAATTGAATAAATGTAATTAGAGAGATGCATATAAATCATATATTTCCAACAAAGAAATATGCAGACCTAATAATACCAAATAACAATGACAATGGAATAAATGATAATGCTTTAATTCTGCTAGAAGCAAGTATTAAAGATATGTTAAAATAATTTTAGGAGTAAAAATGGAAAGTAAAGAAAATTTAATAGTATCTGGTAATGAATCTATAAAAATTACTAAAGAAGGTAAAAAGAATTATGAAGAAAGACTTAATTACCTTTTAAATGAAGGAAGAAAAGAAGTTCAAAAGGATTTACAAAATGCTAGAGAACAAGGTGATTTATCTGAAAATGCTGAATATGATGCAGCTAAAGAAAAACAAGCTGAAATAGAATCTGAAATTGAAAAAATACAAGATATTATTTCAAGAGCTAAAATAATAAAAGCAAGTGATGTTTCTGCTACAACAGCTGGTGTAGGGTCAGTAGTAGAATTTAAAAATTCTAAAGGAAAAAATGAAACAATTGAAATTGTTTCATCAATAGAAACAGATCCTTTTACTATTCCTTTAAAATTGTCTAATAACTCTCCATTAGTTAAAGCAATAATTGGTAAAAAGTCAGGAGACATTGTTACTGTAGACGTTGAAAAACCTTATAAAATTGAAATTTTATCTGTCAAGAGATCAGAATAAAGCAATAAACAATTAAATAAAAACAAGAAAATTAATCTTAGATTAATTTTTCTATTTTTACACAATATTTTATATGAATAATTATAAATTTCTAGATGTAGACAAAGAATGTGAAAGAATTTTTGAAGAATTTATTGAAAATAATTTTGGTAAAAAGATTTGAAAAAAGAAATAGATCCTATATCAAAATTAAAAATATTTGGTACTAAAAAATTAACGGATACTGAAATTCTTTCAATACTAATATATTCAGGTAATAGAAAAAAATCCTATTATGAGATATCTAAAAAATTAATTGAGTACTTTGGTAGCTTAAAGTTAGTCCTACAACAATCAATTGGCACTTTAATTGATCAAGATGGAATGACTGAAGCAAAAGCCATGCAACTTGTTTTAATTAATGAAGTAACAGATAGGGTAAAAAGTGAAAAATCATTTCCTTACAATATTACAGAATACAGTGATGTAATTGATTATGTATATAAAAATAATAATAATCTAGGTGAATTCTTTTCTATAATTTTTTTAGATAGTAATGAAAGATATTTGGGTCACAAAATAATAAGTGAATCATTATCAAATAAGATGAACGTTAATATATTGGAAATAAAAAGAATTAGTGTTTATAATAATTCAAGGAAAGTAGTCATATT
>JABSQC010000083.1 GCA_013214845.1 Mycoplasmataceae bacterium | reverse complement strand
TGAATTGCAAGCAATTGAAGATGAAATTGCAGCAAAAAAAGCAGCAAAAGCTGAAAAAAAAGCAGCAAAAAAAGCAGCAAAATTAGCTAAGAAGCAAGGTAAATCAGCACCTCAACCTGAAGAAGAATACATAGAAGAAGACGGACAGGTATATGATGATCAAGAAGTATATGATGATCAAGAAGTATATGATGATCAAGGAGCTTATGATGATCAAGCAGTTTATGATGACCAAGGTGATCAAGACTACCAAGATTTAGATGGCGGATATCAAGAAGAGCAATACGATAACCAAGAAGTAGAGCCAGTTGATTCATTCCAAGAGTTAGAAGATGAATACAACAATGAAGCACAAAATAACTCTAATGCATTTGTTACACCAAGTCCCGCTCCACAGCCAGAAACAGTAGTTGTACCTATGCCAGCTCCGGCTCCAGCTCCAGAACCAGTTTTCCAACAACCTGCACCTAAACCTGAACCACAACCTGTGTACCAACCTGCACCTAAACCTGAACCTGAACCTGTCTACCAACCTGCACCTAAACCAGAACCTGCACCACAACCAAGTGCAACTTCACAAACTACTAGTTTCACTTCATACTCATCACCAAGTAGTAATAGTTTCGGTACTTCATCAATAACTGAGAACACAATTAAGAAGACAACATTAGACAAAGAATTAACACAAGAAATATCAACAATTGCTAAAAATGTAGCAGCTGACTTAAATTCAGAAATCATAAACTCTATAAATAGAATGAGTGAAAAATTGGACAAAGTATCTAACCAATTAGGCACAATGCCAAATAGCAACATATCTGGTTATGACCAATTACTAGGAATGCCATTTGATGGAGGATTGGACGGACAAATTCTAGACTTCCCATTCCCTATGAATGACATGGGAATGATGGGTCTTGATAGTATGTCTTTCAATAATGATATGTTTGGTGGAATGAATTCATTCTCTCCTATGGATAACTTTGGAATGTCTGGACTAGGAGGATATGATGGATTTCAACCTCTAATCGGAAACTCTTATGGTAATGACAGCGGAAGCCTTAGTGTAGTTGACGGCAAATTAGATCAAATTTCAAGAGGTTTTGAACAAATGCTAAATTCTCAAAGAGCAAACGATGAAAGAATGAATTCTCTAGCTCAAAGCATGAGATCAATGCAAGAAATTAACATAAATAATAATAGAAAAATTGAACATGAATTAAATGAAATTTTATCTAATACTAGAGAAATGAATAGATATAAGTATTAATTAGAAACAATTAAATAAAAAAACAAAAATAGCAATAAATTGCTATTTTTTTATTGATATAATTTAAATATGTTTGGAAAAGATTTTGATGATGATATTAATATAAGTATTGATGAATTGCTAGGTGACAGTACTAGTGATTTAAAAAAATACAATACTGATAATGATAAAGATGATTTTGATTCTATATTAAATGATTTTATTAAGAATGAAAATAGTAATAAAAATAAAAGCATTGACTCATTAAATGATTTAAGCACTCTTTTAAACATTGATGAAATAAATAGTTCTACTAGTGAACTTTTTTCATTGGATAATTTAGATATTGATGATAATTACAACAATAATGATAATTATAATTATGATAGAAAAAGAAATTCAACAGATAATAAGAGCGATGATAAAATAGATAGTTTAGAACAGGATATAAACAATTTATGAAAAATGAGCCAAGGGATATCAAGCGAACTTTCTGCTGTTTCAAATGATGAAACTTTAAATAGAAATAATCAAAGCATTTTTAAACCTAATAATGATATTTTTAGAAATAAAATAAATATTGACAGTAATTCGACAAGAAAAAATGATGATGTATCAAATAACAATGTAGATGAATTTAACGATGTTAAAAAAGAAATAATATCACTTGCTAAAAAAATTAGATCAGACAAAGATATAATTGATTTATTTACAGGATTTTTAAGACAAATTGAAAATTTATCTATGTATAAAGATAGTGAAAACCGTAACTACAACTTTATATCAAGAAGAAGAGATTATATATATGAATCTATAAAAGATGTTCAGCATGCTCATAATGTTGATTTGAAAAAATTAGAAGTACTAAGAGACAAATTTTATTCTATAAAAGAAAAACAACAAGTCTAAGAAAACATCATTCAATTATAATTTTATTATGATTAATTATTATAAAGTTAACAGTCTCGGAAAAGAAGAAGAGATATCAAAAAAAGATTTTAAAAATGCAATTGAAATAATGTCTGGAATCATTGAAGGCGATGTAAAAGAATTACACATACTTAGAAGCAGTGCAATTTCTATAGATTCAATAAATAAGAATGAAAAATTTGAGCTTGACCTTTACAATTTCTTTGGTGGAGAAGAAATAAAACTAAGTTGTTCTAAATGAACTGCAAGCGTAAAATATCAACAAATGTTTAATAAAAGTTTAATTGACGTAGTTGATGTAATTGAAAAGTGAAATAAATAATATTAATTAGTAATAACTTTGCTTGAATATTCTTTTTTAAGAGTTCCTGGATATTTAATGTCAATTATTGTAGCTACTTTTAAATCGGATTTCATAACTTCATTATTAAACTTTGAGTAATATTTACTAGAATCAGCATTGTTTAAATAATTAAATCCTTTTTTTGTACTTGCTAAAAGTCTCACATAACTTTCATCACTATTATCTAAATCAAATAAAATTTTTGTTACCATTCTTCTTAATTTTGATGATGTAAAATTTTTAGTACTATTTTTATTTACTAGCTCATTTATGCTACTAAATTTTTGTTTATTAAAGTAATTTTCATATTATTAGCTTTAGTTTTAGTAAGTACCGGAATAATCATATTTTATGTACTATTACATATAGTTAATCAAATAAATAATATAACTAAGGTATGAAGACCATAAAGAAAACAGGTCAGTTTCTCCAAGATATTATCACCACACTCCTCACACTATTCGTCGTCGTGGACCTGGTGATAATCTCATTAGTTACACTGACCGTCTCCATAATAGTCTTCACTCCTATAATAATAACAGTAATAATTTTATGTAGTGTAACCTAATACTTCTAATTTTGAATGCGGTTGCAGAATTTTACTTGTGCCAACTAATGCTAAAATCGAACAAGCATATCGAACTCCGTGTACATAAGATAATTTATTTCGGCTGTGTTATGAAAACAATAATGGTAGCGGTCATGGAAATTGAAACCATAATACAAGCGAGATTCAATCGTGAG
>JABSQC010000082.1 GCA_013214845.1 Mycoplasmataceae bacterium | reverse complement strand
TAAAATTAAAAGGAAGAAAGTAAGGCATGAGTGTTAATGTAGAGCAATTAAGCGCGATAATAAAAGATCAAATAAAAAGATACGGAAACGAGATAAAGTTTAAGGAATCTGGTGAAGTTATTTCACTAGGTGATGGAATAGCTTTAGTTTCTGGTCTAGAAGATTGTGTTCTAAATGAATTGTTGTTATTTCCTAACGACCTATATGGTATGGCTCTTTCACTTGAACCAGAAGTTGTAGGGGTTATTCTTTTAGGTGATTCTAAAAAAATAAAAGCTGGAGATAAGGTTTCTAGAACTAAAAAAGTTGTAGAAGTTCCTACTGGAGATCAAATGTTAGGTAGAGTTGTTAACTCTCTAGGATTAGCTCTTGATGAAGGCGAAGAAATTAAGAAAGTTAACTTAAGACCTGTTGAAAGAATCGCGCCTGGAATAATGACTAGAGAATCTGTTAATGAACCTTTGGAAACAGGTATTTTAGCAATTGATTCTATGGTACCTATTGGTAAAGGGCAACGTGAGTTAATAATAGGAGATAGAGAAACAGGTAAAACTGCTATAGCTTTAGATACAATTATTAATCAAAAAGGAAAGGATATTCAATGTATATATGTTTCTATAGGTCAAAAGAATTCAACTACATCTTCAATAGTTGAAAAATTAAGAGAAAAAGGAGCATTATCTTATACAACAATAGTTATAGCTAATTCTTCTGATTCAGCTGCTATGCAATATCTTGCACCTTATACAGGTGTAACAATTGCTGAAGAATGAATGGCAAATGGTAAAGATGTCCTAATTGTTTATGATGACTTATCAAAACATGCTGTTGCTTATCGTTCTCTATCACTACTACTTAGAAGACCTCCAGGTCGTGAAGCTTATCCCGGAGATGTCTTTTATCTACACTCAAGACTTTTAGAAAGAGCTGTTAAATTAAATAAAGAAAATGGTGGTGGTTCAATAACAGCATTGCCAATAATTGAAACACAAGCGGGAGATATCTCTGCTTATGTTCCGACAAATGTTATTTCAATAACAGATGGTCAAATTTTCTTAAAGACTGACGAATTTAATTCTGGACAAAGACCTGCTGTTGACTCAGGTGAATCTGTTTCAAGGGTTGGTGGAGATGCACAAACAAAAGCAATTAAAAAAGCTGCTGCTTCTCTAAAATTAGATTTAGCTAACTATCAAGAACTAAAAGCATTTTCACAATTTGGTTCTGACTTAGATGAAGCTACAAAAAATACACTAGATCATGGTGAGAGAGTTAAAAAAATATTAGTTCAAAAACAGTTTTCTCCAATGAATCAAACAGATCAAGTTTTAATTCTTTACCTAATTAAAGAAAAGACAATGCTAAGAAAAATAAATACAGAAGATGTGGAAAGATTTAAATCAGCGATTATTTCATTTTTTCACAGAGATAATAATGCAATTAAAATTTGAAAAGAAATTGATAGTTCTAAGAAATTAGAAAATGAAGTAGAAACTAAACTACATTCTACTTTAAATAAATTTACTGATATGTTTTTATCAGGAGATATAAAAGTAACAGACAAGTAAGATGGCAAATGTACAACAAATAAAACGAAGACGTGCATCAGTAGAGAGTATTGGAAAGATAACTAATGCAATGCAACTGGTGTCTACCTCAAAAAGTAAAAAGGCAGTTGATCTACTCTATCACAGTAGAGAATACTATATGGAAATAGAAAGAATGCTTGGTAATATCTTGAAGCAAGAAGATAAAGATATTTTTTCTATAGGACCTAAAGATGGAAAGGATGCAACTTTATGAATAATTGTTTCCTCAAATCTAGGTTTATGTGGTTCATTTAATTCACAAGTATTTAAGAAATTTGAATCTGCTAAAAAAGGAAAGGATGACCAATATATCTCTATTGGTACTAAAGCAGAAGCTTATTTGAAAAGAAATAACTTAGAAATATTTGAGGACTTTTCAATGCTAAGTGATATTCTATTTAATGCTATATCAAAAAAAATATCACAGATTATTTCAAGAAAAGTTAAAGAGGGAGAAATAAGTCATGTTAAAGTTGTATACACAAAATACATTAATCAAATAACATCGGAACCCAAGATATTTGATTTATACCCACTTACTTACAATAATAAAGATAATGATAATGAAGAAACTGCTAATGAGAAAAAAAGTTTAACAAGTATAGAATCAGAAATTAGTAAAAAAGAGGATTTAAGAAGTTTTGTAAGGTTTTATTCATCTGTTGTTTTATATGGGTTATTAACCGAATCAATGGCTTCAGAACAAGTTTCTCGTAGAGTGTCAATGGAGAATGCTACATCTAATTCTAAAGAATTAGTAGACAAGTTAAATATTGAATTTAACAGAACTAGACAGGCAATGATTACACAACAAATTGCTGAAATTATAGGGGGATCAGAATAATTATGAACAAAGGTAAATTACTACAAATAGCAGGACCAATTATAGATGTAAAATTTGAAAATGGTAAACTTCCATCTTTACTTAATCTGCTAGAAACAAAAAATATGAATGACCAAAAAGTTTCACTAGAGGTTGTTCAGTATATAGGGAATGATGCAGTAAGATGTATTTCTTTAAACCCTACAGAAGGACTTGCTAGAGGAACTGAAGTAATAGATACAGGTGGAACAATAATGGCACCTGTTGGTCCTGAAACATTAGGAAGAATGTTTAATGTATTAGGAGAACCAATAGATGAAAAACCTATTGACCAATCTGTTAAAAAGCTTTCAATACACAGAGAAGCTCCAGATTATGAGGATTTGGTTTCAAATAAGGAAGTTTTTGAGACTGGAATTAAAGTATTGGATTTACTTTGTCCTTTCCCTAGAGGTGGAAAAATTGGTCTATTTGGTGGAGCCGGTGTAGGTAAAACAGTTCTTATACAAGAGTTGATAAATAACGTAGCCACAAAACACGGTGGAATTTCTGTGTTTACAGGAGTTGGTGAAAGATCTAGAGAAGGAAACGACCTTTATTTTGAAATGGAAGAGTCTGGCGTTCTTGAGAATACTGCTTTAGTCTTTGGACAAATGAACGAACCTCCTGGTTCTAGAATGAGAGTTGCATTTACAGGTCTTACAATGGCTGAATACTTTAGAGATGAAGAAGGAAAAGATGTTCTATTATTTATTGATAATATATTTAGATTTACACAAGCTGGTTCAGAAGTTTCTGCATTGTTAGGTAGAATGCCTTCTGCCGTTGGTTATCAACCAACTCTTGCAACTGAAAT
>JABSQC010000081.1:1534-3280 GCA_013214845.1 Mycoplasmataceae bacterium | reverse complement strand
TACACTAAAGAAGAATTAGAATATTTAGAAAATGATATTTTAATTGTTAGAGAAAACATTGAACAATTTTTTAAAAAAAGAAATAATGATGACAAATATAAAGGAAGTCCTAAACACTATACTAATAGAGAATGAGAACAATATACAGTATTCCCTAAATTAACAATTGGTAGTATTGCCTATGACAATTGAAAAACAGGAATAATTAAAAAATTCTCTTTAGAATATGCAGATTTGTGAGAACAAGGTAACAAAAACGATTTTTCAAATTTTACAGCAAAACAAGTAGAAGATTTTTATAAAGGTAGTAAAAAAAGTTTCATCAATAAACAAGGTAGATATAAATTTAATAGATTTTTTCCTAATTATAGAAAGGCAGAGTGAACTAGTGACCCTGACTATTTAAACTTAATTAATAAAAGTTATGAAGGTGGTTGAACATATTTAAACCCTATACATAGGGGCAAAGATATACTAGAAAAAGTTTATAATTTTGATATTAATAGTAGTTATCCAGCATCTATGATTAATAACAGAATGCCTATTGGATATTATAGAAAAGTAAGAGCAGAAAATTTAACTGTTGATAAAATTAAAAAATTGGCATATGATAAAAGGTATTATATGATGGTTGAGTTTACTGTTGACAACTTTAACCTTAAACATAAAGATTTACACCCTTTTATTAGAAGAGAAAAAAGTAGTGCATTTTTAAGAACATCATACAGCAAGAAAACTTTATATATGAATGAAAGTATGTTTAAAATGTTCTTAGATTACTATGACTATAGTAATATGAAAATAGTGAGAGCATTATACTTTAAAACAGTTGATGGTAAATATATCTATGGGGATTATATTGATTACTGAAGTAAAGTTAAAATGAATGCTAAGGATGGAAGTTTTGAAAGATTTTTTGCTAAACTAATGTTAAACTCATTGTATGGTAAAAATGGTACTAAGAGTGATAGAGAATCTAAAATATTAGTTAAAGATGAAAAAGGTATTATAAACTATAAAACAGTAGCAACTACATTAGAAAACAACTCATATTATAAACCTATAGCAAGTGCTATAACAGGTTACAGTAGAGAGAATATAATTAGAAATGCCCAAATTGTAGGTAGTTCTTTTATCTATGGAGATACTGACTCTATGAAAATTTTAAATAATCCTAATCCTAACATACCACAAGACCCCAAAAAATTTGGTTACTGAAAAAATGAAGGTGTAGCAGTAAGAAGTAGATACCTACAAAATAAAACATATATACAAGAGTTGGATAATGGTAAAATGAAAAGAGCAATAGGTAGTTTAAATAGAAAATATCATCATTTAGTAAATTTTGATAATTTTCACTATGGTAGTGTAATCAAAGATGGTAAACTAGGTGCTAGAATAATAGATGGTGTTAGAGTGCTTAAACCTTTAGATTTCACATTTAAAGACAATAGTAAACCTAATATAGAAATAGAAGGATTAGAAAACAATGGATGAGAAGATTGAGAAAATGTAAAAAATAATTATTTTAATTAAAAAAATGTGTTATAATTACTATGTAGGAAGTATTTATAGAGTATACCCTATTATTGATAACAGGTAGTAAGGTACTATTATCAATGGATGTACTCACTTACTATTCTACATATTTATATAAATATTTATTTATATGAGAAAATAAAAAAGGAGTGAAATAAGGAACAATATGACATATACAATTAAAAACATAAAACAAAACAGCAAAGG
>JABSQC010000081.1:0-1512 GCA_013214845.1 Mycoplasmataceae bacterium | reverse complement strand
TCTATTTAGTGCTAAAAGGATTTAAATTAATGTTAAAAAAAGATGGGAGTTACTTTATGAAGTCACCTTCTACATTAAAAAAAGATGGGAGCACATTTGAATTTACATATTCTAATAGAGCATTTTATGAAAACATTGAGAGATTGATTAGAGCAGAAATTAATAAATAAGGAATTTAAAAATGACAGAAGAAAAATTAAAACTGTTGAAAGAGTTACAAGATGAGAAGACAAATGAAGATAATAAGAAATTATTTGAAACACATAAAGAAGAATTCTTAGAGTGACATAAAAACAAAAATGCAGAAAGTGTGGATGCTGAAAAGAACACCAATGAAATAACATCTAAAGAAATTGCATTACAAGAAGAAATAAGACAATTGAAGGCAAGACTAGATAATAGGGAGTTAGAAATGCCACAAGGTATTAAACCAGACTCTATAAAAAAAGAACAAAAAAAATATACTAGTAAAGAAGATGTTATACAAAAAATGAAAGAAGAGTTTGCTAAAAAGTAAACTTTTTCTATTAAAAAGGAGAGTACAATATGGAAGACAATAAACAAAAAGTTACAAGTGAAGATGTAATAAAAGAAGTTAAGGCACAAGGTTTAGAAGAATTTGCTAGTAAGTCTAGTGCTATAGGAACACCTATAATTATAGGTAGAGAAATAGCAGATAGAGAAATGAATGGACAAATTGAAGGATTTGCTAATACAATGTTACTATATTACACAAATGTTAATTCTACACCAGAAAACCCTTTTGAGTGAATGGTTAAAGAAAACACACCTTATGGTAGTGGTATGGTAATAAGGGGACAATACCCATACAGTGCATATGATAAAACTAAAATAGATAGTTCTATTGATTTACACTGAGCAAAAAGAAGAGCAAAAGGACTAGAAATACATATAGGAGTAGATGCAGATGCACAAGACTTTATCACTATGAGTGAAGTAGAAGTTAAAAAAGCATTCTTAGATGAAGCACATTATAATGCATTTATGGACCAACACGGCAAAAGTCTAGTTGATACATTTATTAGATTGAAAAGAGATTTCTCTAGGGATTTATTCCTAACAGCACAGGATGGAATGATTGTAAGACCTGTTAAAAATGTTTTGGCAAATGATGGTAAACAAGATATAGCAGATTTTTCTGAACAAATGAAAAATATTATTTCTAATTTAACATTTGAAAATGAATCATTAAATATTTATGGTACTAAACAAAACTCTAGTGCTAAGGGATTAAGATATATTACATTCCCTGAGTTACAAAACAAATTAACTACTAAAGGAGAATTTGATGTATTTAACCCTGATGCATTATCTATTCCAGTAGAAGTTTCACAAGTAGATAAAAAAGATACTTTTAGAGATGGTACATTGGCAGTTTTAGTTAGTGAAGAATACTTTAGAATTAATGAAAAACAAGACTTTAGTACAAGTGAAACAGATGGTATGGAGAATGAAATTAATTTAATACAAAGAGAAATTTTTGAATATGGT
>JABSQC010000080.1 GCA_013214845.1 Mycoplasmataceae bacterium | reverse complement strand
ATAGATCTGAGAAAAAAGAAGCAAGAAAAGCTGCTAGCAGCAAAGAACTTCGTAAAGCCAATAAGAAACAAAGTCCAGATGTTTCAATAGTATTTGGTAAAGAATTTCATTTAAAAGATAAAAATAAAAAGAAAGCTGAAAATCATGAAGAACTTCTTACTAAACAACTTTTAGAGGAAAATAAAAATCCTCACATAAATTGAAACAAAATTAAAAAAGAAGAAAAACATAATGCTGCAAACAACATTGATTTTGGTCTAGGTAAGAATAAAAATGTAAAAAAAGATTCATTTGCAACAAATATACTTGATAAGTCTATTTTTGAAAAAGAAAAAATTGCTACAGCAAAAGAAGATTCTCATAAGAAGAATCCTTTTGTATCTGGAAATGAAAGTAAACCTCAAGATATAGTAGCTGAAGCTAAAGCTAAGATTAAGATTGTTGAAAAACAAAGAGAAGAATACGAAAAAGACCTTAGAAGAAAAGAAAAACTAGTTAATAAAAAAATTCAAAAAAATGAAGCTAAAGCAGCAAACAAAAAAGAAGATTATTCAAAAAAAGAAATAGAAAAAAATATAAATACTATAAAAAAAATAAGAGATAAATCTTCAGCTCTAAATCTAATTGCTTCTAAAAATTTATATAAAATGGGTAGAGCAATGGAAGAAAATAAAATACCTATTGAGGTAAAAGTAAATCTAAATGAAATAATTAGAGAAGGTTCAAACATTGAAAGAGAGGGCATTAACAGAAAGATTGAAAAGACATTCAATGATAGAGTTAACGATTACTCAATAACATCTCATAAAAAGAAAATCTTGAAAAAAACTATTGCTGAAGATAATTCTGTATTTGTTGGAATAAATAATAGAAAATTTAAAAATCCAAATGATCCTGCAGATATTATAAGTAAAAGAGAAAAGGCATTACATCAACAAGAAGTAAAAGAGACAAAATTAAAAGAAGGTCATATAGTTCCGCAAGCTAAATCATATTTTAAATTGGATGAATTACACGAACTAAAAAGAAAAAATGTTGCTGAAAGAAAAAGGCAAGAAAGAGCTGAAGGAATCTTTGGTAGAAAAGTTAATGATTCTAGAAATCACGGTTATTACGAAAAAAAACATAAGAGATAATATTATCATTTCATTTTTTTAGAATTTATCTTTTCGAAAGTAATATTTTTTGATTTATTAATATTGAAAAATCTTATTGTATTTTCTGCAAATATAAAGAAGTTTTTTGCATCTTTATAGTTGCTTGTAATCTTATTTGATTCAAATGATTCTAATGTATCTATTACATAGTTTCTTTTATTTGTAACAACTATATCTACGTTGTATTTAAGTAAAAATGTATTAATAGATGTTTGATTTTGTATGACAAAACCATGTCTAAAATTTATTTCAGTTACTTTTATGAGTTTATCTACCTTATCAGGAAAATCGTTAATTTTTTTTATATAAATGTCTGAATTCTTATTATTAATAATGATTTCATAATTTTTTTCTTTATTAATTCTCATATTTTCTATATATATAATATACTTTAATTACTATTAATTAATAAATGAGTTAAATTATGGCAGGACATTCAAAGTGAAAAAATATACAGCACAGAAAAGGTGCTCAGGACAAAAAGAGAGCAAAAGCATTTCAAATTGCTTCTAAGGAAATACAAATAGCAATGCAGCAAGGTGGAACAGATCCAAGTAACAATGCTGCTTTAAGAACAGCAATTGATAAAGCTAAAGCTTCAAATGTACCCAAAGACAATATACAAAGACTATTAGACAAAGGGAACAAAGATAAAACAAGTTATCAAGAGATTATTTATGAAGCTTATGCTCCAGGTGGTATAGCACTAATAATAGAGTGTTTAACTGACAATATAAATAGAACAGTCTCAAAGGTAAAAGCACAGTTAACAAAAAAAGGCGGAACTCTTGCAACATCAGGATCTGTTTTATATTTATTTGAAAGAAAAGGTCAAATAATATTTGAAAGTGATAAAACAGAAGATGAATTAATGGAACTTGCGATTAATAATGATGCTACTAATTTTGAATCTGAAAACAATATGTTTATTGTTGAAACAGAACCAAAGAAATGACTAGACATGGTTAAAGCTTTAAATGAATTTGGAATTAATGAATTTCTAAAAAATGAAATATCAAGAGTTCCATTATCAGAAGTTGAAATTGATGATGAAAAAAGAGCTAAACTAGAAATATTAATTGAATCTTTAGAAGATATTGATGATGTATCAAGTGTATTCTCTAACGCAGCTTAAATAATTTACAAACTTTTTACATATGTGAAAAGTTTTTATATATACAATATAATTTAATTATGGAACCTAAAAATCCTGTTTTTAAGAATATAATTGAATCATTTGAAAGAAATACTAACAGCAAGAAGTTATTAAATAGTTATACAAACTTTGAAAAAGGTGATAGTAAGTATTTCTTTTCTTTGTCAAATAAAGTACTAACTTTTGAAAGAAATCTTTACAAAGATGTAATGGATCTTTCTAATTTGATTATTGAATATGAAAGAAGAGTTGCAGGTTTAAAAATAAAATCAGTTAAAGAATATAAAATTGATAACATAGTTGATCAAATAATGATTATTGGTAATTCATTGGGTTACAACTTTAGAAAACAAATTATAAGGGAAGTGTTCAAACAACAAAGAGAACCAGCAAATGAAACAGAAAAATTAATGTTAGATATTGGAAATGCTTTTTACTCAATTAGTTCTAACAATATGGATATTTTGACTTTAAGTCAAAAGATAACTGGTTATGTTGGTTTTAGAGATTTTGATGTAAAAATAAATAACGCTCCTATAACTGACTATAGAGAAATACCTGAAAGATACTCTAAGATTAATAAACTAATTGATAATGAAAATATTTCTCCTATTTTAGTTGCTTCTTTTGCTTTCTTTTTCATTAGAGAAGATAAGTTTTTTAGAGCTAATAATGAAATGGCAAGTGTTCTATTTATAGAGAAATTAATATCTAGATTTATACCAAGAACAATTGTTGAATTGCTACCCATAGTAGAAATTATTAATAGATATAATTCATATGTATCAAAATATTTAGACAAGACTTCTGAGACTTTAGACTTGACTAATTCATATGTATTACTAATTGCAATTATTAATGATGCAGTTGTAGATAAATATAACTTCTTGTTAGAAAACTATAACAAGATAAGTTCTAAAAGAAACATGTATGATTCTAAACAAAAGAATTATTATGTAAAAATACTTTTATCTAAAAACCCAAATCTTACTAAAAGACAAGCTTCATTCTATATAGAACATAGAGACAAGGACACATTTTATACTATAGAAGATTTTAAAAACTATACTAGTTCTAGTTACGAAACTTCTAGAACATCATTAGATAATATGTCAAATATTG
>JABSQC010000008.1 GCA_013214845.1 Mycoplasmataceae bacterium | reverse complement strand
TTGTTTTTATTAGTAAAAATTTTTTCAACTATTAAACCTTTTAAAGAACTTTCAAAATCTTTAGAAAGATCATTTTCAATATTTGATAACAGTTCTTTTATTTCCATACATTAACTCCTTATGTGCATAACATATTTATATTCTAATATTCTTTATATTTTGATTTATTGATTAAAATTTTTGTATATTAATGTTTTTACTATTGAAGTAAAGATTGTAAAACAAAATACACTAAAATATTTTTGCAATAATTTAGATGTGTATTTAATATTATTTTCTAATATAGTTATATGAATTTATTGCTATTTCTTTAGTATCTAATCAAGGATGAAATTTACCTGTATATTCATTTCCTTCAGATTTGGCAATCTGTCTATTTTGTCATCACATCAACATATATGTAGTGTAATAAGAAACAAAGTATAGAGCAATTAGAATTGCTACTACCCCACCAACTGTTACAATTGCAGGATCTACAAAGAAGTATGGATATATACTAAATCCAAATTGGTTTGACTGAACAATACCAATTGGAATAGTATAAGACATATATACTATTGCTGATAAGTTTCATCAAAGGAATTGATTCTTTTTAAGCTCTTTTATAGGAGTGAATGTAAAGTGTTCTATAAAAGCCATAATCGGTAAGAATATGTGAATTATCACTGTAAGTATAGATGAAGCTAAATGATTAGAATCAGCAGCTGCATCTGTTGTTGGAGTTGAAGTGCCCGAATCAGATACTAGTACATATAAAGAGTATGGTCCTAGTAAAGTAACAACTATAACAAACATTGATATATATGTAAAAATAAACATATTTTTAACTACAGGAGCCATTATCTTATCAAAGTACTTAACATCTCTTTTTAGAAAAAGAGATGTTAATAAAAATGCAGTTATTACAAAGTAATAAGCAGTTACTAAAGTAAAGCATGTGTAAGTATAATATTGGTATGCAGCCATCTTCACAACACCTTCTCCAGTTATAGGATCTATATAAGATGTGTTGTGAAATAGTCTTCCTTGATAATTAAGAGATAAAGAAGTTGCTAATATCGCTATAGAAAATAAAGAAAATAAAGTTATTAAAATAATCCTTTTAGTAGAAAATTTTAAATAAATATTATCACTAGATTTACTATCTACATTTTGTACTTCTGTATTTTTCATATTTATTTAAATATTATATATGTATATTTGTAAAAATAATATGTAATATTTTTACTAAAATAGTTATTTAATTCATATATTGGTAAAATATATATTGTATAAGAGATTATACATTTAAATGCATTTAAATAACAATACAAGGAGAAATATATGGCCGCAAAATTTGATACTAAAGTTCCTGAAAATTTAAAGAAGTGAACTTTAAAATTAAAAATCGCTTTTATTAGAGATTACCTTGGAGAAAGAGATTACAACGTAATCAATCACCATCACTCAATTGAATGAGTAGGTAAACACGAATCTAGTGCTGGTAGTGTTTCAATGAAATTTCTACAAGACATGGGTGAGTTAAACTTTGATGAAAAAATTATTACTTACTTCAATCTAGTTACTGATACTGATAAAGAAAAAGAAACAGCAACTCAAAGAGAGAAAAAAATAAGAGATAATTTATATCATTATGCTAATAACAAAGCTGCATTTCCAAAAAATGTAGACGAAAGCAAAAAACAAACTAGTAAAAAAGCTGCTAAATAATTAAATAAAAAAAGACAATTATATAATTGTCTTTTTTTGTTGCTTTTTTATAGTTTGTTTTTTCTTTTTGGTATTAATGATTCCTTAACTAATGGTGTAGTTCCCTTTATAGCCATTATTTCTATATTTTGGCCATCTCCTATCATTCTTATTCTACCTAGGTCTGGTAATACAACATCATGTGTTTTTCCATTTTTAGGGATATGGAAATCAAATTTTTCATATTCATAGTTATCAGATATTAGAAATCTATCTGAAACAATTTGTTTATCTATATTTTTTACAGATGTTTTATGTAACTTAAGTCTTTTAGATCCATAAAACTGAACATTAGTTTTAGCTTGTTCTGCATTTTTAATAGTTAATACTGCAGCTCTATCAATAAATAAACATCTTCCCTGTTGTAATGCATAGTTTACAGGATAGATTTCTTGTTTAATAGACATAGAGTTGATATCTTTATCTAAAAGTATATTTTGAAAACTTCCTTCTAAATACATACCTGGATAATCTAACATGTTTTTTTCATATATTTTAAAGCTTAGCGGTGTAATTGTTGTACCAGGAATAGTTGAAGTAGTTATATCATCAGTTTTAGTTCCAGTAACACTTGAAATAATTGCATTTATTAATGTTGATTTACCAGAATTAGAATATCCAACAAAATGATTATCTACATTTTTTGAAGTTCTAATCTCTTCAGTAATTTCATCAATGTTATATCTCTTTAATGAAGAAACATATATAGTCTTATAAACAAAGATATCATTTAACTCTAGAATGTTTTTAACATAATCCTTAATTCTTGAAAATTTCAATGATTTAGGTAATACATCAATCTTATTAACAACTACATATAAAGTATTTGTTTTAGCTAATCTAGATAAGAAATCAAAGATCTTAACATCAAAACTTAATATATCTATTACAAGAAAAATATTTTGACCTGTTAAAGGTATGGCTGTATGAGCTTTAGCTACTTCTTTTTGACTAACAGCTAACTTATCTACAACGATATTGTAGTTTTTAATATCAAAACAACGTTTGCATAATCTGTGTTTTTCAAAATCTATTATGAATCCAGCTTTTTCTGGATCATCAGTTTGTAAAGTTGCACCACATCCAGTACAAAGTTTGACTTCTTTTTTATTATCTTTCATTAGTTAAATTATAAAGTAGATAAAATATAGATTAAAGTATTTTATTGTCTATATTAGATTCAAGTGAACTGTATTCCCCTTTTCTCAAAGCATTGAATCTAGCAAGTCTTTTATATATAAACTTCTCTATAAATCTAGTTAAATTTGAATAGTTATATGATTCATCAAATAAAGGTTCAACTAGTATTGAATTTAAGTGTAAAATATTAGCTGCTAAGATATCCATTTCAAGTTGATCACCTATCATAATGGTATTTTTAATATTCATATCATTTTCAGCCATTATTCTAGTTAAGTTCATAGTTAGTGGTTTTTTTATATTAGAATAAAAACCATCTAAATTAGATAAGTTCTTAGAAAATCTTTCAACTCTCTTCCCAGTATTATTAGAAGCAATAAAAAAGTTAATATTATTTTGCTTAGCTTCATTAATAAAGTTAATAGTTTTTCTTTGAGGTATACCAATATAGTGAGGAACTAATGTATTATCTAAATCACAAATTATATTTTTAATACCAACATCTCTTAAATACTTTAAATCAATTTTTGATATTGATTTAAAGTAATATGTTGGTCTAAAGTAGTTAACAATCGCTTTCCCTAATACGGATTGTCTTATTACATTTGTGTTGCTCTTTTTAGCCATATATATAAATAGTAAAATAAAAAACGCTCTCGCGTTTTTGTTTAGTGTAATTTTCCTTTTTCTGTATGTAAAGTGTGCTTATTACAATTAGAACAATGTTTTTTAATCTCAGTTTTTTCAGAGTGTTCAGTTTTGTTCTTTTTACCAATGTAATTTTCATGCTTGCATTCTTTACATTTGTATACTAATTTTATTCTTCCTGCAGCCATATATATCTCTTAACATAATAATTATATATAAATAATTATTTTTTTAGTAACAAATAGTTATATATTAAATACTTTCTGGAATATTCAACCAGCTACAAAAGCAAAGATTACTGTTCCAAGAACAATCTTTACAGGTCAGAGTAAACCTTTTATAAGTAATGACATAGCTGATTTGACAGTTACACCAAATAAATTGGAAATCATTTTTAAAATTCACTGAATTAGTTTTACTAAAAGTCCTCAAAGAAACTTCAATGGTAATCAAATTAATAAGTAAAGAGGGCCTCATAAAGGCATAGTAATGTAATAGAAAACTGAATGTTTTTTATTTGCTTTTTGTTGTTGCTTGTATCAGTTCTCATATTGCTTAGGATCCATTCCTGGAGGCATAGGTCCAGGCATTTGCATACCTTGATTCATCATTGGTGGCAATGGTTGCTGCGGTGGATATGGTGGATATCCTGGATACTGTTGTGGCACCTTATTCTTCTTACTCATATAAAAATTATATTCCAATAAATTAATTAAAAAATATCATATTAGTACTTTTTTATAAGTGAAATATAATGATTATTATTATTTTTTAAGTAATTTTTATATCTATTTATTAAATCAATTAAATAAACTATGATTAGATGATATTAAAGGTAGTTGTTATATATAATAAATTTCTTAAATATAGTGTATAAAATATATGTAGTTAATACACAAAATTTTAAGGAGAATTATGGCGCAATTAAAAAGAATAACATCTTATACAACTAAGAAAATACACACACTTAATCAATCTGAAAAAGTAGGTATGTTTATCTTACAATTACAAAAACTTGAATTTAACGTTAGACAAGATTCATATGGTTTCTCATGAACACATAAAGTTGACACTTCTGCTGGTTATGTTTCAAAAGAAAGAGTTACAAATCTATCTTCTCAATGATTTATAAACGAAGTATTAGACTTAATTGAATTAGTTACTGACTGAGATAAATCAAATGATTACTTCAAAGCAAATGTAAAACTAGCACAAATGAGTGCTCAAAAAAATGCTAAAAAAGATGCTGCTTAATAAATAATATAGTGTATTTAAAAGGGTTAGTCCCTTTTTTTATTTATATTGGGTATTTTGAGCTTATATAAGCAACTACCCTATTGATTAAAAGAGATATATAAGTAAAAAAAGAGCTTATGCTCTTTTTTATTAGTTTATTGTATAAATAAAATTTCTTTTTAGCTGTTAACTATAGATTGTAAGTCTTTAGGGAATGTAGTTAATACTTCTGGTTTTCCTTCTTTAAATAAGATTATATCTTCTATTCTTACACCACCAAGTGATGGTACGTAAATACCAGGTTCATTAGACATTATCATACCTTCTTCAATTACTGAATTATCAGCTGAAGAAAGTCTTGGTGATTCATGGACTTCAATACCAAGTGAATGTCCTAAACCATGTCCAAAGTAAGATCTATATTTTGATTTTTCAATAATATCTCTCGCAATCTTATCAATTTCTTTTCCAGTCATTCCTACTCTTGCTTGTTCATTTACTGCATTATTTGCTTTTAAAACAATGTTGTACATATTTTCAAGATCTTTATCTATTTTGTCAGAAGTTTTAAATGTTCTTGTAATATCTGAACAATATCCATTTACAATAAATCCAAGATCAATAGTAATAAGTTCACCTTCTCTTATCTTATAGTCAGAAGGATGTCAGTGAGGTGAACCACCATTTAATCCAGAAGCTACAATAAAGTCAAATGAAGCTTTATCTGCTCCATTTTTTAATCCAAATGAAACTGCTAGTTTTGATATCTCTTTTTCAGTCATTCCAATCTCAACACTATTTTGTAAATCAAATAGTGTTTTTTCTGCAATTTGTAATGATTCTCTAATTGAAGCAATTTCAGAAGGGCTTTTAATTGCTCTTAATCTAGTAGTGTCAACTGGTTTTAACTTAGCCTTAAATATAGTTGATAAAGTTTTTTTCTTTTCTAAAGTAATATAATCACTTTCTACTCCCACTGTATTAATTCCTAATTTATTCATTAATGAATCCATTGCTACTAAATCTAGTACTGAAAGGATTATATCTGTGTCATGTAAAAAGTTTTCTGCTGAACTAAAATATCTCATATCAGTGAAATAAAAAGTACCACTGTCTTTAGTAACTAAAAGGTAAGAGTTACTTGACTTAAATCCCGTAACATAAAATGTATTGTTAGGTGAATTAAGTAAAATTGCATCTACATTATTCTCTTTTATTATTTTTTTAACTTTCTCTATTCTATCCATGTTTAATTGAAATCTCCATATGTTTTGTATGCTTTTACAGTATTTTCATCTATCTTACTTACACCAATCTCTTTTTTTAAATGCTTAAATTGGTTTGTTATTAGCTGTTTAAAAGCCATATTTAAATTATATTTAGATGTTGCTCTAATTATCTCTATATCTTCAAATTTTCTATTCGAAGCAATCTTATCTGCAACATATATACATTTATCTAAAGGTGACATCTTTTCACAACCAGTAGTGTGATGTAATATAGCATTTGCTATTTTTTTATTATTTGACCCATATACATTTAACCACCAGTAATAGCCTGCATATGCATGCATTACACTTGGGTGTATGTTTCTAACGTTGTTACCCTCATATTTAGCAACAAAACTGTATAATTCACCATCGCTTCATTCCTTAGTTATATCGTGAGCTATAGCAGCAAAATAAGCGAATTTTTCATTAATAGACTTATTTCCTTTTGCTATATCTCTTGCGCAATTAGCAACTGAAATAGTGTGATTATATCGGTTTACAGAAAGATCATTCTCTGCTATTTCTTCTAAATATAAAAAGTTAGAAGAAATATATTTCTTAGCTTGTTCAGGGACTTTAGAGAAATATCCTTTTCTAACTATACTAGATGAAACATCTCACTTAGGATTTTTCATTACTATTGGGTTTGCTATTTTACTAGTACTATTAGTTAGTGTTCCTGTTCTATTAAAAACTACTATTTTAATACTATTTACTATATAATTAAAATCTTTTCAAGTCTCTAATGAGTTAAATGAGTCATCTCCCATTAGTAAGTAGAAATCCACATCAGGATATTTATTAATTAGTTTTTTAACAGTTACACTTGTATATGAAGTTTCTTTTACTTTGGATTCAATATCCTTTACTTTTATATTATCTAGATTGCTTATTGCCTTTTTTATAATTGTAAGTCTCTGAGATGGAGTAATATTATAAACGCTATTTTTGTTAGGTGTTTCAAAGGTAGGTATCAATCAAACCTCATCCAAATTAAGATTATCTAGAGCATATTGCGCTACATTTAAATGACCTTGATGAAGTGGATTAAATGTCCCTCCAAATAATCCAATTTTCTTGGCTTTCATATATATATTATATTCTTTATATAACTAAATGAAAATACAAAATTAATCTCAAGATTTAAATTTAACTTTATTTGACTTGAAGGCATTGTCTTTTTCATATTTTGGATTATTTTCATAATCTTTTGATGACATCACTCCTTCAAATCCCAACTTGTTATTTAGCTCCATTAAGAGCTCTTTTTGACTATCTACTTCTACTCTATCTGCGTCCAGTATATTTCCTTGTCTAAGTGTCTTTTTAAAGTTTTTTATTGATGAAACTGTTATTCTTGCACCTTTTACAGGTTTGCTAAAATTTCATATTTCTTCTAATAAATTCATAGCTTCATCATATATATCACTTTCATCATTTATATATGTTTTTAATGTAATTGATTTATGAGCGGAATCAAACTTACCAAACCTTATTAGTAAATCTACATTCTTTCCAGCTAGATTAGATTTTTTAAGTTTGTTTCCTACAATTATAGATAGCTCCTTAATTAACTCACTTAATTCACTTTCACTATTTAGAAATCTATTTAATGTTATTTGCTTACTAATGGATTTTGCTTCTTCATATGTTAAATCTAGTTCATTAGTAGATATTCCATTAGATCAATTAATAAGTGTTTCATAATAAGACATTAAGTGATTTTTTAATTCTCTCGTAAGTTCTTTGTCATTTGTTGATCTGGCTAAGTCACCTATTTTATTAATACCTACTGATTTTAAATAAGGAGCTAATGCATTTCCAACACCGTACATTTTCTCAATATCAATACTTCAGAGTTTAGTGCTAACTTCACTAGGATAGCAAGTTGAGTAACTATCTACTTTGTAAAACTCTGAAGCCATCTTAGCTAAAAATTTGTTGTAAGATATACCAATTGAGGCAGTTACATTAAAGTGTTTTTTTATATCTTTTAATATACCCTGTGCTAACTCTTTTTCTGTTATTGGTTCTCTTATTAATATCTCAGTAACATCCATATAAGCTTCATCTATAGATGAAACTTCGATTAAATCAGTATATCTAATTTTTAAAAAATTAAATATTCTATTCGAAAGATTTGAATAGTATGCATGATCAGGATTTATATATACAGCATCAGGTGAGATATCTTTAGCTTTAAAATAAGGCATACCAACATGTATTCCTTTGGCTTTTGCATTTGGAGTTGCTGCTATTATAATTGAATGATTATTTCTAGGTCCAATTAGAACTTCTTTCCCTTTAAGTTCTGGATTCCTAGCAATTTCAGCATTAGCAAAAAATGAGTTTAAATCAAATAAAAATATTACCTTATTCATATTTAAATTATATTTACATATTTATTGAATCTTTATCATAAAGTATGAATTATAATTAAATAAGATATGACATTAAATATTTTTTGGCAAACATTACTCTTTTTTATTGTGGCTTATATGTTTGGATCTGTTCTTGGATCGCAAGTAGTAGGAAAGTTCTTATCAATAAATGTTAAAGAGCATGGTAGCAAGAATCCAGGTGCTACAAATATGCTTAGAGTAAAAGGTAAGAAAGCAGCATTTGTAACATTACTAATTGACTTTACAAAACCTATAGCTGCTTTTGGAGTATTAGTATTAATGAGTGCATATATTCCAGATGGAAGAATCGAAATGGGATTGCTAGGAGTTATTGTAGGTCATTGTTTTCCATGAACATCAGGTTTCAAAGGTGGTAAAGGAGTTGCAACTACATTTGGTCTATTATTTGTTTTAAATTGAATAATAGCATTGTCTGTACTAACTTGTTGACTAATATTATTTAAAGTTACAAAAATTTCATCTCTTTCATCACTTGTTTCTTTTTGAGTAGTTGGTTCCTTAATATGAATTCCTGTATTTTGACAAAACCCAGGATTAACAGTTTTATATGATGGATTCTATCATGCAAACAACTTCCCTTATATACCTCTAGCAATGATGTTTATAAACCTATTTGTAACAATTAGACATAAGAGCAATATATGTAATCTAATAAATGGAAAAGAAACTCAAAGTGAAATTACAGAAGATGGCTTAGATGCTGGTGAATTAGAAAAAGTTAGTGAAAGTCATGAAAATAATAAAATTATAGAAAGCATAAAAAAAGATAAATAATTATATTTATCTTTTTTTTATTTATAAATTTTGTCAGTAGATTACTATATATAGCTTATATTATTCTTGAAACAACTCCACAAACTCTACATATTGCGTTTGCTGTTTCAAGTGAGTCTTCTGTTCCGCTACCTGGAATGTTTTTTACTACAACAACTAAATGTTCTGCGTAACCAACTTCTCCAATATAACTATCTATTATTTTTCTGTCTAAATCTATACCAATATCTTTAGATCTTATCTGTGCTTCTGCATGTGATAAAACATAGTCTTCAGAATTTGATGGACAGTTTGGGTTTTTACAGTGCTTAAATATTGTGTTTCTACTCATAGTAATATTATTATAGAGCAAAATATTTATATTTAACAATAATATATTAAAATAATAATTACCAAATATACAATAAAAAAAGTATATTAACAATATACTTTAATAAACTTCTCTTGGTTTAGAACCATTTGGTGGTCCTACATATCCAGCATCTTCAAGTGCATCTATTATATCTGCCGCCTTGTTATAGCCAATTCTTAATCTTCTTTGCAGGTAAGAAGTAGATGCTTTTCCTGATTCCCTAATTATTTGAATAGCTTCTTGTAATAGAGGATCATCTAATCCTAGTGACTCACTTACATCAATTTCTTCTAATACATCAAAGTCAGGATCAAATTCAGGAGATTGCTGTTGTTTTATATTTCTAGTTATTAGGTTTATTTCCATATCTGAAACATATGGAGATTGAGCTCTAAATGGTGCCATACCTTGTAAAGAAACAAGCATATCACCTCTACCTAAAAGAGCTTCCGCTCCACTTCCGTCTAATATTGTTCTTGAATCTATTGATGAAGAAACTGCAAAGGCAATTCTAGTTGGAATGTTTGATTTAATTAATCCAGTAATTACATCAGTAGAAGGTCTTTGAGTTGCAACAATCATATGTATACCAGCTGCTCTGGCTTTCTGTGTAATTCTAGCAATTGAAATCTCTACTTCTTTTCCAGACACAATCATAAGGTCTGCTAACTCATCAATAATAACTACTACATAAGGAACAATAGGTAGACCCTCAGATTTTCTTAACTCATTTCAACTCTCTATGTTTCTAACTCCATATTCAGCCATTTCTTTAAATCTTTGTTCCATCTTCTCTACAAGTTTATCTAATGCAACTTTTGATTTTTTAGGATCATGAATTACTGGAGTAATTAAATGAGGTAAATTTGAATAAGGAACAAATTCAACCATCTTAGGATCAATAAGTAAAAGTCTTAATTCCTCAGGTTTGTAATTCATTAGGATTGAAGTAAGGATTACATTAATTAAAACAGACTTACCTGAACCAGTAGTACCTGCTACAAGTAAGTGAGGAGATTTAGTTAATGAAAAATCTTTTACATTTCCATATATATCTTTACCCAAAGGAACATCTATTGAATGAAATTTAGATTCAGGATTTCTTTTTGACATAGAAGTGTCGAAAATAGGTTTAAAGAATACTGTTTCTGGGTTTGGGTTTGGTATTTCTATACCAACATATGGTTTTCCAGGTATTGGAGCTTGTATTCTTATTGTAGTAGCTTTTAATCTAAGTTTGAAGTTATCCGCTAATTTTAATATTCTTGATACTTTAACACCTACTCCAACTGATACATTAAAACTTAAAACTGTAGGACCGTAATTAAAATTTCCTTCTTCAACTCAAGCATTTATTTTAAATGTTTCTAATATAGAATTAATATCATTTTTAAGTAAAGACATTTTTTCTAAAATTTGTTCACTAGAAAGGACCCTTCCTTGGTCAGGGTTCGGTAGTAATTTGGTAGAAGGAATTTTATATCTTTTATTTGGTGTTACATTTTTAATTGCACCTGCTAAAAGTAAAGTATTCTCTCTTTCCTTTCTTTCTAATTTTTCTTGTTTCTTACTTCTCCTTATTTCATCTTGTGAAGATTGACTATCAAAAACTTGTGTTTCAAATTTCTCATCGTCTTCATTTAAAGGTGAAACTACATTATTGTTGTTATTAAGATTAAATTCCAAACTTTCGTAATCATCATTACTATTTACATTATTAGAATTTAACTCCTCATTGTTTTCTAGTTTATCAGAAACTTTTTTTTTATAAGGATCAGTGTAGTCGTTATTTGAATTATTAATATTTTTCCGAACCGCCGAGACATGACAATATTGTTGCTATAACAAGAAAAATCCCTATTATTTTTTTTAAATGCAATTATTAAAAAGATGATAGAACTAAATAAATAATATAAGCATCAATTAGTTTATAAAATTAAATAACAAGACCAGAATTACCAAAACAAATGGATTTATCTTAT
>JABSQC010000079.1 GCA_013214845.1 Mycoplasmataceae bacterium | reverse complement strand
ATTTACTAAATTTTCCCCTTTAGAAATTAACTCAACTAGTTTATCCTCATGTTTTTTATTTTTATCCTCAAATGATTTATTTTCCTTTAGTAAATATTCAAGTTCTTTTGATTTCTCTTTATTTTTATCTAATTGTAATTTATTTATTTCGGAAATTTTTCTCAGTTTATCAAAGTCTTCATTGTTTTTTAAGTATCTTGATTCATTTATAGATATAAGTTTTTTTAATTTAGTTTCATCAACCTTATTTTTAATTTCATTTTTTCTATTATTTTCAGAAATTAAGTTAAGCTTTATGGAGTCTTCTTTGTTTGTTATTGATTGTTGTTTTATTGCTTTAGCAAATTGTTGTAAAGTAAGGGATTCTTTTTCGTTTTTTATTGCAGATTGTTTATTAAGCTCAGATAGATTCTTTAGCTCAAGAGATTCTTTTTGAATCTTTTCTAGAGTTTCTTTGTTTAAATTCGCTTCACTGTTTATTTTTTTTGCTAAATTTTGGATTTTTAAGTAATTATCTTTATTAACTATTGCTTGTCTCTTATTAGACGCTAAAAGAGAAGAAAGTTTATCCTCGTTTTCTTTATTTTCTTTTTGTTTATCTTCGTGTTGTTTAAGTAACTCACTTAGTTTTTCTTTATCGTTTTTATTATCTAATGCTATTTTTTTATTTTTTTCAACTAGTGATTTTATATAGACTGAATCTTTTTTATTTTTTATTAAATTTAACTTATTAATCTCGAAAAGCTTTGTCAATTTATCTTCACTATCTTTCATTGATGTTTCTTTTTTAGAATTATCATCAATCATCTTCTTCAATCTAAGTGAATCTTGTTTATTTTTTACAATTTGTTGCTTGCTAATAGATAACAACTTCATTAAATCTTCGTGATCTTTCGAATTCTTTTCAGACAATTTTTTATTATCATCATACAATTCCTTTGTTTTAATATAATCTTGCTTATTGATCTCTGATTGTTGTTTGTTTTTAAGAGCTAATTCTTTTATAAGGGCATAATCTTTTTTGTTTTTCTCAGATAATTGCTTATTCATTTTTATTTCATTTGCATTTGCAATAAGAGATTTTTTTATTAGCTCCAATTTTTTTTCATTATCTTTTGAGACATCTTTGTTTGCTTTCTCATCATTTTGATTTTTTATATATTGATTTCTAATTAAGTTAATTTGTCTCTCATTTCTCTTAGATAAAGCTTTTAATATTTCAGACTCTTTCTTATTTTTATCAGAGCTTTGTTTTATAATATTTGACTCTCTTAAATTCTTCTCAGCTAACTGTTTAATTTTCATTAAATCAGATTTATTTTTTTTAGACTGTAAAAGTATTGAATTTGATTCAATATTTATTTTCTTAGTTTGTTCATTAAGTACAGCAATTTGTGAAGTTAGTGCTTTTTTAAATTCTTCCCTTTCTCTATCAAGTTTCTCTTTTTCTAATTTCAGTTTTTTTTGCTCTTCACTTATTTCTTTAATTTTGTCATTATTTGGATTACTTAATAAATTTGAATTATTGTAAAATTCAGCTTCTCTTCTTCTTTTTTCATACAGATTTCTAGATAAGGTACCTATATTATTTTTATTTTGTTCTTCTAAAGTTTTTGCTTTAATTATTTTAGAATTAATTTCTTTTTTTACTTCCTCGTTTTTTGCTTCTTTTAGCTTAAAGTCAGCAAGCTTTTTACTTGCTATTTCTTTTTGAGATTTAATCTCACTATCTATTTTTCCTGAATCAATTAAAAATCTTTTTTTAGCTTCAAGCTGTAATTTCATATTATCTTTTTCAGCATCAAAAATAACACTATCATTATGTGCGGCTTTTCTTTTTGAGTTATGACGACGAGAGTTATTTTTATTAATATTTTCTCTCTGAAAATCTATTTCATCACTTAATCTACTTTTCTCAGATTCATAAGCCTCTGTTAATTTATTTTTCTCTTTTCTTAATTTATCTTGAGTAATATTGTATTCATTTCTTAATCTATCCTTTTCAGAAGTTAAATTTTGAGATTCTACTAAATATGAATTTTTTTGTTGAGCAATTTCATCCAATAATTTTTTCTCATTTAATTTTTGTCTAGAAATAAGCATTTTCATATCTTTAGCTACTTGTCTACTAATTTCTTCATTAGAAATAGTTCTACCAGATCTTGATTGATTAATGTAATAATCTTCTTTACTTCTTGCTAAATCTCTTTGCTCATTTGAATTAAGAATTCTTTGTACTTTTAATTGCTTAGAAAGTGCCTTTTGTTGATTTAATTGATGTTGTTTTATTATTTTTATTTCATTAGCAAGTTTAAGTTGAACTAAGTCTTGCTTTCTCTTTTGATTTTTTAGTAATTTAGCTAAATAACTTTGATAATTGTCATGTACTGATTTTTGCTTATTCAATTCTTTTACTAAGTAATCTTGAACTTTGCTAACTTTATTAGTTCTTGAATTGTAAAATGAATTAATATTTTTTAATTCATTGTAGTAACTTCTCTTTCAATCTTCTAATCTATCTTTTTTTAGTCTTTCCTTTTCTTTTCTTACTTCTTCTAGTAAAATGTTTTTAGAATTTTGTAAAGACAATAAGTTTCTCTCTTTTTCCTTATAAAGATTGTTCTTAATAGAGTTTATAGCTTGTTTTTCACTTTGCAAGTAATTCATTTTTTCTTGCATCTCTAAATCAAGAAGTTCTTTTTCTCTTTGTAATCTCTTATCTAAACGATCTTTTTCTCTTGCAATTTTTTCATTTTGCATTTGAGTGTCAAGTTCTATTTTTCTTCTTTCTGAAGCTAAATTATAAATTGCGTCACTATAATAATCAGAGTTTTCAGGGAAACCATTATTTGAAAAAGAATTTCCTATAGGGTTATCATACATGTTTTCAAAATAATTGTTTTGCTGATAAGGTGCTTGTTGGTAAGGATCTTCTGGGTAAGGCATTTGCTGATAAGAATTTGCTTGATAAGGGTCTTGTTGATAGTAATCTTGGTTATACGAATCATAATTATAGGCGTCTTGGTTATAGGCGTCTTGTTGGTAATAATCTTGTTGATAATCATCTTGATTGTATGCATCTTGTTGATATCCATCATCCTGGTAATAATCCTGTTGATAATCATCTTGGTTATAAGTTTCTTGTTGATATCCATCATCCTGGTAATAATCTTGTTGCTGATAATCCTCGTTTGGATAATCATCATTTGGATAATCATCATTTGGGTTATTATCGCCTGGATAATCATTATAAAAATCTAATGTATAGTTTTCATTTAATGTATTGTTTTCTATATTGTTTTTATTTGTTTTCTTACTCATTCTTACTTCCTTTCATTTCTTTTTTTAAATTACAAGTCAAAATAATTTTAGATAGTAAATAAATTAAATTAACATTTATACCATATGAAAAGTATTTATTCAGCTAAATTTAACCATTTATAGTATTAAAATTTTAATCTCTATATTTAT
>JABSQC010000078.1 GCA_013214845.1 Mycoplasmataceae bacterium | reverse complement strand
ATAAGATAGATGTATTTATAAGAAAATGGGATGAAATTCAATTTGAAATTTTTAAAAATAAATTAATACGTGAAATAGATGAATTTGAATTAACATATTATTTACATGATGACTTTAATAAATTAATAGAGAATTCTATTAAAAACAAGAACATAGAATTTATAGTTGACTTAACAGATATATTGAAACTTATAAGTGTATTTAAAAAAGCATTTACAAAAGATAAAAAACTTGATAAGGAAAACAGGAAATACTATAAGAAACTAGAAAAGAAGCAGTCAAAAAAACTTAAAGGGGCAGCAAATAAATCATGAAACAAAATTACATCTAAAGATAAATTTATTACAGAGAACATAAAGCTAGATAAAAATTATCATGAAATGCATAAGTTAGATTATGGAAATAAGGATAGTGTTTATGGGTGAAATGTTCATTTTATAGACGGAAATTGCTCTAATAAAAAAAGAAAAAATATTGAAGCATTATGCATTTCTTGCCATGACGGTAGAAATAAAAGTTAGTAAAAATTACAAAAAGTTTTTATACTTTTTTATTTAATATTAGATTACTTTAGATAGAGACATTAAAATTTTTTATAATGCTTTAAGAGTTGAAGATAACAGAGTTATTTGTAGATTTATAATTTCAAATAAAAGAGAAATAGCAAATCTACTTATATATAGAGGAATAGTGAATCTTATACATTTATAATAGTAATATGAGTGATAAAGATTGTTCAAATAAAAAAGACTTGTTATACACAGTATTTAACAATAGTTGCACAACTGCAATAAATAGACTAGGAAATGTTTCTTATCTTATCAAAACAATAGGTGCAAGTTTGTTTATAGGATACACAACAATAATTTTTACTATAAACTTTAGCAGTGAAATATCTTTTTCCATGATCTTTATTGGAGCATTAATAATTAACTTGTATTTTTGATTCTTAGATTCTATGATTTTAATGAATGAAAAAAGATTAAGAAATTTACAGGAAATGAAAAACCAAAGATATGATGATATTGATATACAAGAAATAACTAAAATAAATCCCAAAGACTATATATATGACAGCAATAATAATAAAATAAAAAAGTTATTTTTTTGAAATTCCTTTAAGTCTTATAGTCAATTAATTTGATTGCTTTTATCAATTTTAATAACAACTTTTTTTGTAGTGCTATTTTTTATTTAAAATTTATTTATGAGTAAAACTAGAAACGTATTTATTTCCTTTCCTTTTGATTAAGGAAAGGATTTAAAAGATAAAGTGTCAAATAAATTAAGCGCATTAAATATAATAAATGATTATTCTGAAAAAGATGATTATTCTCACACAACAGATGAATATATTTGATCTAAACTTGAAAAAAGAATTAAAGGCTCTTCTATAACAATAGTTTGTTTAAATGAGGATGCAATTAAAAATAAATTACAAGAAGGTAGGGATTTTCATAATTCAGGATGAATGTACAAAGAAGTATCTGCCTCTTTAAGAGATTGAAAAAATAATAGAATTAATGGGTTAATAATTCTATACACTCCTTCAAATTTACCAATTGGTGAAGGAATTCCTATATACTCTCCTAGAATTTTGAATGAAAACTATGGTTATATAGTATCAGCGTCATACAATGATTTTTTAAGTAATCCAAAGTTATATTTAGACAAAGCTTTTGAAAATAGAAAAAAACAAATTGAAAGTAATTACTTTGACATTAAATATGATATGCATAACTAAGAAGTAAGGAAAGATAAAAAAAGCTTTATGCCTTTTTTTGTTAAAAGAATACAGTTTAAATAAGTAAATTAGTAGTTAATTAGGTGATACAAAAAAGCATTATGTTTTTTATATACTATTTCTATGACTAAATATATACACCAAAAAATATTTTAGATAACAGAACCAAAAAAAGAAATAATGGTATAATATATTTGAAATGGTAACAACTCTGTTGCAAGTGATTTTAGATTTTTAACTCTAAATGTGCGAGAAGCTAATATTGATGACTTGGTTAATTGTTAATATTACTTTATTATATTAGCAGGACGTTATGCCTGTGTAGTTACAAGACTAACCTTCTTGTGATTACTAATATTTTAAATAAAGGACTATGTCCTTTTTCTTTTTTATATTTTCTAAATAGAGATACTTAAAAAGTTGCATAGTACTTTAAGAGTAGCAGATAACAAAGATATATGTGTATTTATGACATTTCAAAGATAAGTAATAGAGAAGTTATTTATATATAGATGTAGGGTTAGTTTGTACACTTATAATAAGAGTATGAGCAATGCATCATTAATACTCATAATTATCTTTTCAGTAATAGTTTTTTTGCAAATACTTTTTGCTATATTTGGTTATTTCTATGATGTAGTTTTCAACAAGAAAGGTAAAAGGGATATTTGAAAAGGAAAATATAATGTGATCTTTGTAACTGGTCAAAAAGGAATAGGAAAAACCCATTATATTAGAAATGATTTTTTATCTTTTTTTAAAAAAATAAGAACAAATACTATTTCATTACACCAAATTTTAGAGATGAAATCTAAAAATGAAAATGGAAAAAAATATTGGAATACACCAAATAGTATTTGAGGTTTATTGTTTTTAATATTAAGTGTTCTTACTATACTTTTTGTAAAAATACCAAAAATATATATAATAGAGGATTTAAATAGAGTTGAGGATGACAGGATGGACTTCTTAAAGGAATTTATAAGTCGAAAAATGTATTTTTCAAAAACTTTTAATTGAAGAAGGAGGATAATATTCATCATAGAAATAGAGCAAGAAGCAAGGTACATAAAAAATGAAATAAGTAAATTAGCAAAAAAAACTAAAGCAATAGAAGTAAAGCTTACAAGGGATAAAATGGATGAAATTCTTAAAGAACAGAAATACGATATTATTTTTGATACTGAAATAAAAAGTGCTATTGTTAATTTAGAATTTATTACACCAAGATTTTTAATAAGATATGTAAATTACTTAAAGGAACAATATGATGAAAATTATGAAAAAATATATGGTAGAGAACAATTGTTTAGCACATCGCTGATACCTTACACAAATGAAATAGCTGAAGATTATAAGTATGACAGGTACCCAACTGTATATAGAGATTCTCAAGATAAAATAAAGGTGAAAATAGAGGAAACTTCTAGTTATGCAAGCGAAAATTTTTTAGAAATTATTATGAAAAAAAATTACTTGAATTATAAAAATTTTGCTCCTTACTTTTTTGCTAGAACTTATAATCTTTTAATATTAGAAAAAAAAGTAGTTAATTTAAATGAATTTATAATAAACAAAGAAGAAAATGCAATTTTAACTAGAAATATAATAAACATATTAAATAGAGACATTAGAATATTTAAGAACAGAGAGATATCTATTGAGTACAAAAATTATTATAGTTACTCTTTTTTAGAAAATTTAAGGTTATTTGTTGAAAAAAATGATTGCAACAAAGTA
>JABSQC010000077.1 GCA_013214845.1 Mycoplasmataceae bacterium | reverse complement strand
TACAACATTTGTTTTTGCTATTTCTGAAATTAATTTTTCGTAGTCAAAAAATTTAAAATCAAGAGTTCCAGAATATATATTGCTAGGTAAAGTGTAATAAACTTCTTTTGTCAATAAAATAAAAAGTTTTAAGCTATCAATACTTATAATAGTAGTGAATTTATTTTCATATGTAGCAGAATCATTTAATAATAAAGAGTCTATCTTCTCGTTAAGAAAAGGTTTAAGTCTTAAACATGAATTACCTTTTGTGTGCAAACCTTTGATTGTTCTTAGTTTGCTCATTTTACAATCTTCATTTCAAATATATCTAGAAAGTATCTCCATAAATTAATTATAGTTGCTTAATAATTAATGGAACTAAATGGTCAAATATATTTACAACTATGCTATTTCCTGCTTGTTTATATGCTTGAGTGTCACTTACAACTATTTTAAAATCATCATCAAAACCCATTAACCTAAGGACTTCTCTAGGAGTTAATCTTCTGATTCTTCCATTATTTAAAGATATGTAGTTATCTTGACTAGCATAGTGACTTTTATGAGAAGAAGAGAGTATAGTTTTAGCAATAGGATAATCAGTAGTCCCCCTTTTTAAAACTGTTTTTTGCAACTTTTCAGATAAAACATATTTCTTTATGTATTCTTCAGAAACAAAATCACCAATTAAGTTTCCTTGCTGATTCTTAACTTGACATAGCATTACTTCTCCGTCAATTTGTGTCAATTTTTTCTTCAATCTTGATGAGTCAGTAACATACTTAATACCTTTTTCAGATAATCAATATTTATCTTCTGTATACTTTTCTAGAAAGTCAAACATTTTTGTTTCTAAGTCTATTTTTTTTGGAAATTTAAAATTGCTTACTTCATCTTTAAACCCTACTAAAAAAACTCTGTTTCTACTTTGTGGTATTCCATAGTCTTTGCTGTTTAGAATTTCTCAACTTATATGGTATCCAAGTTTTCTGAATGATTCTAAAATTATTTCCCAAGTTTTTCCTTTATCATGAGTAGTTATTCCCTTAACATTTTCAAAAATAAATGCTTTAGGTTGCACTTCAGAAATTAAGTTAATATAAGAAAACACTAGGTTTCCTCTGTCGTCATTAAGTCCTCCTCTTTTTCCTATTGAAGAAAATGACTGGCAAGGACTACCTCCTACAAGAATATCAACTTTTCCAGCATATTTCTTTCCATCAATTTCATTAATATCATCATATCAATCATAATTATCATGCTCAGTAAAATTAGCTTCGTATGACATCTTTGCATACTTGTCAATGTCTGATGCAAAAACAAGATTGCTTTTAATTTTATTTCTTTTTAAAGATCACTCGAAGGAACCTATTCCCGTAAATACAGTAGCTATATTTAGTGTTTTCATTTTTTAATTATAACAGGTTTAAAATAAGAGTTATTTAAAATATATATTAATAGTAAATATCTATTGTTTTAAAATAAAAAGAGCATTAATATGCTCCACTACTATAAGTTAATTCATAACTATGTGAATATATTTCAAATACTATTCCAAATGGATCTTCCATATAAACCATTCTATATGGTTTTTCACCTGGGTAGTAGTAATTTATATTAGTTAGTTGTTTACCACCTCTTTTAATAACTTCTTTAACTAACTCTTCTAAATTAGGGTCCTGTATAGAATAATGGAATACTCCATTTCGTTTGTAATCTAGATTATTTGCTGGTTTAGAGTTTCCTAGAAATTCAAATAACTCTATACCTATCTTGTCACTAGTTGCCATATGAGCTATCTTAAACTCTTTTCAGTCTTTGCCAAATACATCGTCACACATTACACCTATAGGTGAGTTATCTAATTTAACAGTTGTTGGTTTCATAATTAGATATCAACCAAATACTTCATTGTAAAATTTTGTTGCTTCCTCTAAATTTGGTACAGATAAACCAATATGAGAAAATGATTTTGGATATGCTTTTTTCATATATGAATTATATAGTTTATTAGTGTGTAATAGTTTTGCTCATGTTACTATATATAAAAAAACTTTTAATAAAAAAAATTGTTGCTCAGATAATAATTAAATAATATTGGTGCTTGATGTGTTTATTACTTTATATAAAACTATTTATTATAGTTTCTTGTAAATTCTCCAATTAATTCCTCTCTGTTTTTTTTAGAGTTTGAATTCCTCAGTCTCTCAATTCCACTTAATTTAAGTGATGATTTCCCTTCTATAACATCACTTGTAAAATTTAAGAAATTTTTCTTAAATGTTTCATCTAATTTAATATTTTTTATATATCTTAAATAAAATATTATATAAATTGTAATAGTTTTAGATTTTCATTTGTTGTTAATTTGGCTAAATATATTTTCATTGTAAAATGAAATTACTTCTAAAACTATTCTTCAAAAATCAAGAATATATTTTTTAATTTTTTCATCTCTCAAATTTGTTTCAGGCAATGATAGAACAGAGCCTGAATCATAGTAGTATTGATCCAATTCTTTTTTTCCATCATTTAATATCTTTTTCTTTTCATATAATCTAAATAGCTTAATCAAAAATTCATCGTAATCTCTGTTTAATATTTTATTTTTATTAAATAAAGTTGATTTTATAAAGTTATCTTTACATTTAGCTTCTGCAGAATTTTTATAATTGACAGCTTGATATCAATAATTATTCATAAAGTAAACCAATGAATTATTTACTATTGAGTGCCTTAATTCTTGAGGTCTAGCTTTTGTTGAATTGACATTTATTAACTTAAAAAGTTCTTTTACTTCATTAAACGTAAAATCACTTATCAGTACTACAGGTATTTCAGTATTCAATAAATCTTTTTTATGTTTTTTTATTTCATCTCAATCTTTACCCTTATACTTTGGCACTTCTGTCCCATTATATTTAAATGCTCGTTTCTCTATAAACATTCACATTGCATTTACTCTCTGTTTTCCATCTAGCAAAGAATACCTATATTTATTTCTTAAACCATTATCCAATATCATAATAGATGGAATAGGGTAATTCATTAATAATGAAGAAATAAATTTATCATTTGAACTTTTTTTTCAAATAATATCTCTTTGAACTTGATTAACTTGAGGGCTTCCTTCACCAGACAGTTCTTGTCTATCTAGTTCACTTAATGAGTATTCAACATTAGATTCAATATTATTTTTTAAGTACAAATTCTTTTCCAATATTTTTTTTATTATTTCTTCAATTGTTCAATTTGTTGTTTCATATTTCATATATTAATTATATAAATGAGATAAATTCATAATTTATATAGCTAATTTTTAATAAATACAAATTTATATATGATAGGAATTTGTAGCATTACAATACAAGCTCTCTATATACTGCTTATATATAAAAAGATGCCGCTATTTTCTAACTCTATTAGAGATTAATTATTAAACTTTTGCGTAAATATAGCATATATTAAAAGGACCTAAGTTTAGTTACTAAAATATTGAGTATTTTACTAACTTTAAAACATATT
>JABSQC010000076.1 GCA_013214845.1 Mycoplasmataceae bacterium | reverse complement strand
GAATCCCCAAGTGCTACCATAAGACCCCCATTGAGCGGTGGCGTTATATATTTGGTACTGTGGTTTTATACTTGTTAGATTATTGCCTTTTACATTGGCTGCTTTCGTGTGTTTTGGGTCGGTCTTATCAACTGCATCCCAAAGCTTCAAATTCTCGTTTTTCATACTATACTATACTATCTCTTTTAATTCTACAATGTGCAATTTAAATAATCCCTGAAGGACTACTACTACTTCACCTAAAAACATTTGCGGCTCAACCTTTCTGCCAGTTGACTTCAGATAGATGTTATTATTTTTATCTGTCTCGTACCTACTAAACCCTTTGATTGTCTGCCTTCCGTAACTATGTGTTGATACAGTTTCTCCTATTTTCTTTCTCATAATTTAATCGGGGCGAACTAGCCGCCCCTTATTTAGTTCTTAAAATGGTAAATCGTCTTCTTCTTCTTCTGTTGCTGCTGGTGCTGCTGCCTTTGAACATTTCCAAAGACTTAGTGAAGTGAATACACGATCTAATTTCTCATTCCAATTACATCTCACTTGATATTCAATCTCGACAGTATCACCAACTTTATTATACTTACTAAAATTCTCTACATGTTCAGCGTAATCTGCTCCTTTGAACATATCAAACTCGACTATATTCGACCATTGCTCTCCAGTATCAATCCTAACTGAAACCTTTTTTGCACCTGAGTCAAACTCCATGATGTCACTAATCTTTGTAATCTTTCCGATAATCTTTGCATTCTCTATCATAATCTCTATTTGTTTTATTGTTTTGTAAATGTAAACCTTTTATTTTGTATATACTAATTTAACCCCTTAAATATATGTTTTATTATATCAACTGTCCAGCCGTTACCAATCATCTTGTACCTTTGGCCACTTGCCACAAAATTAGTGTAGTCTCTTGGAACTCCCTGCAATCGCTCACATTCTTTTTCTGTCAGCTTTCTAAGTCTATTATTTACCTTTATTATATTTGTTGCACTCCTATCACATCTAAAAGCGTGAGGTGTTATACAGTTAGCTTTATTATATTTTATACTTTTATTGTAAAAGTCTATAACCTCAATGCTATTACCTTCTGCTACATATTTACAATTCTCATAGTGTTTTACCTGATGTTCTTTGCAGTAGTATTTCTCATCAACTTTTTTGTCAACTACATTATCAATTAGTAAGTTTTTATCATCTATTTTAGCGATAGGTATGTTTGTCCAGTAGTAACGCTTCCTATTTTGAGCTGTAAATTTATTACTATCAATAAGAATACCTGTAACACCTAAATGTTTATCAAGTTGTTTTTTACTTTCTTTTTTCATTTGAACATTTTCAAGCAGCCAATATTTAGGGTTTATCTCATTCTTCAACCTTAAAAACTCATAAAACAATTTACTCTTACTACCTCTTAATCCTTCCCTTTTAAATTTTAAAGTGCTAAAATCTTGGCAAGGGCTTCCACCTATTAGTAAGTCTATTTCAGGTAGACCCTCTCCTTTAACCTCTGTAACACTTCCAATCTGTTTGGTGTTTGGGTAATTAGCTTGTGTTACTTTAATTGCATACTTATCAATCTCACTTGCAAAGTAATTATCTACTTTAATTCCTAACTTGTCTAGAGCTATCTGACCGCAACTCATTCCATCGAAGAGTGATAATACGTTAATTCCTTTTTGCTCTTTCATATTTTTTCCAACTTAAAAACACTTAAGTTATTGAAGTAACTGTTGTTGTGTTCACTGACCTTACCTTGGATAAAACACTTTACTGTATCACCGACTTTAAAATCAAAGTCCTCTAAGAATCTGGTATATTCTTCTGTCTTGTAAATCTCTATTCTAAAGCTCTGTTCGTAACCTCTGCTGCAATATTCACTAAGTGTTACCTTGCGTCTAGCCCAAAGCTTACCGTTACGTGTCTCACCAGTTTCTAACTCACTTATACTTTTAATTCTCCCTGTAAACTGCATATTACTTTTTACTATTTAATTCTACTACCTGAGCTTTTATTTCTAAATCTTTAACTTTTAACATTAACCGCTTGACCTCTTCCATCAACTCAATTATTAACTTTTCACTCTTCATTTTCCTTTGTTTTAATTCTCTGTAAATATACAAACTATTTCTGAATTAATTTCATGCCGTAATTATTAACACCTTTTTTTATTATTAAACCCTCTTTTTTAATTAGTTTATTATTTTTGAAAGATTTGTAATTTACTTGATGATGCCATCGGTTAAATTTCCAAACAACCTTTACGATATCAGGGTGTTGCCTCTGTAAACTTTCGGCGAATTCCTTCCTATTATCGGTATCTCCGTAAACCTCGGAAGTATTACCGCCTTTCATTCTCATAGTAGTCACTTTACCGACTAAAAAAGCGTTAAATAAAATAGTGCAATATCCAGCTTTTAAAGTTCTTAAGCATAAATCTGTATCCTCATTATATTTACCACGCCATTTAAAAGGGAGGTTATTATCTATTAAAATACACGAATAAACTCTTGTATTCAAATAATAAGGAGGTACTTTATCTGTGGCTTTACAAAATGAGTAATAGTTCATACCGCTAATTTTAACATTAGAATATCTATCTGTAAAATCCTCGCAACAATTAAAGATAGTACCATCCGTAACTTTTGGCTTCATATTTCTATTAAGTCTATGGAATCCCTCTAAATTATCATCTAGTACCCAATGTTTTTTAAAGCTTTGGGAATGTTCCCAAACAAAGTTTCTGACATCGATAGATCCATTTCCTAAATTACTAAATGGTGTAATTAATAAATTTGCATCGCCCCACTCTTTCCTATATTCTTCTTCTTCTTGTGGCTCAACTACTAAATAAAACTTAACATTCATAAGCGTTAACTCCCTTGCTGTTAAACATCTTTTTGCTCTTCCTTTACTTATTACATAAATTGGATATTTATTTTTCATTAGAATATCTTTTATTACTGTTAATACCTCTTATTAGTTTTGGATGCCAAATACTTTTCGTTTTATTAGTAAGTTTTTGTCCTATCATACTGGCGAATTCTTGCAAATCCTCTTCATTATCAAATCTTACTATTATTTTCGAAAATGGCTCTTGTTTTTCCTGAACAAATTCAGGCATATTTTCCCATTCTATCATTCTATCCTTTTTTATCAATTTGTTTTAATCTTCTATTCAGGTATGAAATTGATTTTTCAATATCTATTCTCTCAGATTCAAGAGCTGTTTTACCTGGGTGGATTTTCTTACCTTTTCTGGCTAGGTATTTCACTACTGTAGCTCCGCATGGTTCTATCTGATTATTAAAACTAAATGTTATTGCATCATCTCCAGTACATTTGTAATATTCAGGCTCTGCTAGGTTTAGTTCTAAAGTCAGTTCTTCCTGTGAGCATACAAAACTTAATTGGTTATCTGTATAAACTGTTATGCTATTACCAGCTTCAATAAAAGTGATCTTACCTATGTGATTATTGTGTAATATTCTAACCTCGTCTCCTATTTTAAACTCCATATTTATTAATTC
>JABSQC010000075.1 GCA_013214845.1 Mycoplasmataceae bacterium | reverse complement strand
TACAATATCCTGCTACTGATTTAGTAGGTGCTTTCTTAGCTATTGTTCTTTGAGCATTTTCTTCTACTTTTGTATAGTCTTGTTCAGATATGGAATATTCTTCATTTGATACAGCTTTCCTAAATCCATGTAGAAATCTTTGTAGTGAGTATGCACCAGAGTCAACTACATTAGCATCCTTGAGAACTTTCATTTGATTAGGTGTGTTCATAACTGCATGATCGGCAACTAAATATGCAGATTCTAATAAAGTTGAAAAATTATCAAATTCATATTTTGGTGCTTCCTTTGCTATTTCGCTAACAACTGAAAGTATTGTACCTTCAATAGGGTTAGAAACTGCTTTATATGCATATTCCTTAGCAACGAGAAAAGCATCTTTCAATTCAGCTGGAGACATTGTTTTACCAGCATCTTTAAGTCCAACAGCAATACCTTTATATATTTGTGAAGATATTACACCAGAATTACCTCTTGCTCCAAGTAAAGAACCTTTTGCAAAAGCAGCTGATAACTCTGCTATAGTTGAGAATTCCTTATCTTTAATGTTTTCTCATCCACCTGCAATTGTATTCAAGACATTAGAACCAGTATCTCCATCAGGAACAGGGAAAACATTAAGTCTATTTATTTTGTCTTCTCTTCTACTAACTGATATAAGTGCATAAAAATACATTTTCTTAAATAATTCTACATTTACCGTAGAAATAGCATTCTTGCTTTTTGACATATTCGCTCCTTTCGCTATCTTTTTTATAAAAAAATAGGTTATAATCATTATAGCAAACTAATTTATATAGAAAAGTTATTTGCATGTTTTGAAGGAGTAAAAGTATGAGCAAAAAAACAGAAACATCTAATAAAATTACTAGTTTTGGAAATACCCGTTCAAAAGCATTAAACCACACAAGAAGAACTTGAAAGGTAAATATGCAAAAAGTTAGAATTCTTGATGACGGTGGAAATAAAAAAATGATTTTTCTTTCTTCTAGAGAATTAAGAACTTTTAAAAAAACTGGTTTACTTCCAAATGGTGAAAGAGCAACACTAGCAGTTTCTAAATAAAACAAAAAAGAGAGTTATCTCTTTTTTTATTAATATTTTTAAATAACTTTATAAGACAAGAAAGAAATAACTTTCTTTTTTTATAAATATTTTTTTCTATTGTTTACTCTCTTTATTCTTAGTAAGCTTTTTAAAGTTCATTGTAAGTATTGTAGTTGATATAGCCACAGGTAATACATCATTAAATACCATTGCTACTGCACCTAGAGCTGGACCTATCAACATAAGAGAGGGTACTAGCGGAAATGCAATAGATGAAAATAATATAATTCCAACTATTCAAATAGATGAAATACAAAATCCTACATTAATTGTCTTTCTAGTTCTTCCACATAATTTTAGTGAAAAAGGAATGATGTTGTTATTATGAGAGTTTACTGAAATAGTTGATGATGAAACAGCTAGATCACTACCTTGATAAACAGAAATTCCAAGATCTGATGATTCTAGTGCAATTGCATCATTTATTCCATCTCCGACAAAGGATACTCCTTTATGAATTTTTTTTAATTCATTAACCTTTTCTTGTTTCTCAAGAGGATTTACATTTGCAAATACATTTGATTCCATTATTCCAACTTCTTTTGCAATATATCTAGCAGTGTGAATATTGTCTCCTGTAAGCATGTAAACTTCCATATTCATTTTTTTAAGTTCTCTAATCATTGAGACTGATGTTGGGTTGATTTCATCTCTAAGTTCTATATAACCAACAATTTTATTATTAACAGAAAGATAAGAAATAAGGAAACCCTTTTGTCTCAATGTTACATTCTCTGAATCTTCCTTTTCACCTTTTTTTGATACAAAATCAAATGAACCAAATTTGTAAATATCATTATTATGTTTTGCTTCAATTCCATTTCCAGATATTTCTTTAGAATTAATTTTTATTTTTTTAACATCTTTTAAGTATTCAACTATAGACTTTGCAACAGGATGTGCTGAAATATCTTCCATAGATTTCACTATCTCTTGATGTTTTTTTGAAAGATTTACATTAACAACTGATAAATCACCAAATGTTAAAGTACCTGTTTTATCAAAGACAATAGCATCTATATTCTTGTATTTAGTAAATATATCTGTTGAGTTAAATGTAAATCCTTTTTTAAATGCAACTGAAGAAGCCATTAGAGATGATGTAGGTGTCAGTAATACAAAAACCATTGGACAAGCAACTATTAACGTTGTAACAAAAACTTCTATGCCTGTTGGAAAGTCCACAAATATCGATCAAAAAATCAATGCTAATATACTTACTATAAAGATAAATGGAATAACTATTTTTTCTAAAATTTTAGAAATTGAAGCAACATTAGATTTTTGATTTTGTGTTTTTTTGATGCTGTCTAAAACTTTACTAAGCATTGAATTATTAACTGAGTTACTTATCTTAACGAGAATTTTTTCACCCTCAGATATAGTTGCAGCATATACTTTTGAACCAGGTTTTTTTTCTACTGGTATTGATTCACCTGTAAACATTGCTTCATCAATTGTTGTATTACCTTCTATTATCACTCCATCAGCAGGAATCTTCATTCCGTTTTTAACAGAAACAATATCACCTGGAACTAGTGATTCAGATGGCACTTCCTTTTCAACACCGTTTTTATCTACCAAAGTGGAACTTTTAGAAAACATAGAATCAGTATCAACTATTGTTTTTTGAACTCTTTTTTCAATAAGATTATTAATAAGATAACCAATGTTAACTATTGCAATTATTTCAACTGTTGCTTCAAACAGTGAGTTATTTATAAATGCTGTAGGGTCATTATAATTAATTCCCATAAATACAAGTGAATATATGTAGGTAACTATAATTGAAATTGATAACAAGAATGATACATCACTAATGCTTTTTTCATGAAAAGAATGAATTATTGGGTGAAATAAATCTTTATTAAATATTATTATTGAAAAAGTGGCTAAAGAAAATGATCATCATGGGTTTTTCATTCAATCAGCTAGAGCATTTTCTACACCAAAATTGTAAAGCATTATTAAAAAAGCAAAAACAAATGGAACCATTATTACTAAAAGTTTTCACAATTTAAAATTTTCACCATGTTGGTGTTCATCCATTACTCCGCTCTCAGCATGATTATGCCCCTTGTCGTGATTGTGATCTTTATTAGATTTAAATATTTTCTTTATTTCCATATTATTCTAATAGTACATAAAACAATTATTTTTTGCTACATATCATTTGAAAATTGATAAAATCTTTTTATTATTAAATCTAGACCTTTCTTACTTACTGCAGAGTATTTTATAACCTCTAAAGAGTTTGTATACTTGTTATTGTCAAAAGCTTTTAATGTTTTGTGTAGTTCAGATTGATTTAATTTATCTAATTTTGTTCCAAGAATTATTGTACTTATTTTATTGTTTCTTAAAAATTTTAAGATTTCTTCATCTTCTTGTGAGAGTTTATTTCTTCTTAAATCTAAAAGGACTAAAACTAGACACAATTTATCAATATTGT
>JABSQC010000074.1 GCA_013214845.1 Mycoplasmataceae bacterium | reverse complement strand
ATATCTTTTTTCTCCATCAGCATAATTTATTAATGCTATATTAGCTGTCCTATTTGGATCGTATTCAATAGAAGCTACAGTACCTTGTATATCAAATTTATTTCTTTTAAAATCAATTACTCTATACTTTTGTTTAGCTCCTCCACCTTTGTGTCTAACAGAGATAGTACCATTGTTTCTACCACCTGTTTTTTTCTTAGGTTCTAGAAGAGATTTTTCAGGAGTTGTTTTTGTAATTACATCTTTGTAATTTAAAGTTGTCATTCCACGTCTTCCTGGAGACGTAGGTTTGTATTTTTTAATTTCTGCCATAATTACCTCCTATTATTTTTTCTCATCCTTATCATCTAGTATTGAATCAGCTACCATAGAACTAATTTTTGAACCAACACTGTTATTACTATCTTTGCTAGCTTGTGATTCTTCTTCAGAACCATATATAGGAATGTTTCCAGATTCTAAATAAACAATAGCTTTTTTATAACCAGATTTATATCCTTCATATCTACCCATTCTTTTTTTCTTAGGTTTAACATTAATAATGTTAACCTTAGATACCTTAGCTTCTGAATCTGCGAATAAATGTTCTATTGCTCATTTTACATTTGTTCTAGTAGCACTAGGATAAACTTCAAATGTATAAAATTTTTCTTCCATTATTCCTTTTACAGACTTCTCTGTTATTATTGGTCTTTTAATAATATCGTATGCTTTCATTAGTATCTTCCCTCCAAGTTTTGAACAGATTCCTTAGTTACAATAATTTTTTGTGCCTTTAGGATATCTCTTACTTGTACTGTGCTAGGTGTCTTAAACTCAACATTTTGAATATTTCTACCAGACTTAACAACATTTTCAAGTTGACTGTCAATTATAAATAATAATTTTTTATCATTTATTTTAATGTTTTCTAACATCTTAACAAAGTCTTTAGTAGTAGGTTTGTCAAATTTTAAATCTTTAATTGCTATTATTGATTCATCTTTAACTTGTTGAGAAAGAGCAGATTTATAAGCTAGTTTCTTAACTTTTTTATTTATTTTTAAATCATGGTTTTGAACACCAGATGGTCCAAATACTGTTCCCCCACCTTTTCATTGTGGTGAACGGATAGAACCTTGTCTAGCATTACCAGTGTGTTTTTGTTTTCATGGTTTTCTACCACCACCTCTAACTTCACCTCTAGTTTTTACTTTTGAAGTAGCTTGTCTAGTGTTTGCATTTTCATGTAAAACACAATCAAACATTGCTTGTTCATGAGGTTGGATAGAGAATATTTCATCTTTTAAAGAAATAGATTCTTGTTCTTTTCCAAGAACATCAAATTGTTTTATAGATGCCATTATTTATTCTCCTCCTTAGTTTGTGAATCAGCTATCACTTCTTCATTATTTGATTTATTATCTTGAGTTACATTTTGATTATTCTCTGCTTCTTCAGATTTTTTTCTTTTTGCAATTACTTCTTTAGCAGTTTGAATTTCTTTTTCTAGAGTTTCATTATCCATTTTCTTAGGTTCTTTAACTCCAAGAGATTTAGCTTCTTCAAGAAGAACTTTGTGTTTTTTCTCGTATTCAGCTTTTGCTTTAGTAGCTTCTTCTATAACTGCTTTAATTTCACTAATAGTCATTTGCTCAGTATTAATGTTAGCACCAACTTTTTTACCTTCTTCTAGTAAGTGGTTTTTAATAATTTCTTCTTTAACATTAACTAAATCAACTGGATTACTATTAGATTTAATTTGTTTAGCATTTTCTTTAACTATTACATAACCTTTGTTAGGTCCAGGTATAGCTCCTTTTATAGCTAATATATTATTTTCAATATCAACTAATATAATTTCTAAGTTTTGTATTGTTACAGTATCATGTCCCATGTGACCTGGCATTGGCATACCTTTTTTAACTGTTGATCTTATATCTCCGATTGAACCTGGAGCACGGTGAAATTTAGAACCGTGTCCCATAGGCCCTCTACTTTGATTGTGTCTTTTAATAGCACCTTGAAATCCTTTTCCTTTTGATGTACCAGTAACATCTACAAACATACCTTCAGTAAATATTTTATCTGCAGAAATTTTATCTCCAGCATTAAAACCTGACATGTTTCTTATTTCTTTTATAAATTTAACAGGTTCAGCATCAACTTTTTTAAATTGACCTTTGTCTGGTCTATTAACACGTTGTAATTTTTCAACTTTGTCATAACCAAGTTTTGTAGAAACATAACCATCAGTTTCCTTGTTCTTAACTTGTAAAACAACATTTGGTGACATTTCAACAATTGTTACGGGAACAATAGAATTATCTTTTAAGAATAATTGTGTCATTCCTGCTTTCTTTCCTAATAGTCCTTGCATAATAAACTCCTAGACTGTGACTTTAACGTCTACTCCTGTTGGTAATGTAATTCTGTCAAGCTGACCAATAGTGTCTGAATTGTGTCCTGTTACTTCTATAAGCCTTTTATGTGTTCTAATTTCAAAAGCTTCTTGTGTTTTCTTGTGTTTGTGTACTGATCTCAAAATAGTATATTTTTCAATCTTAGTTGGCAAAGGAATAGGTCCTTTGGCCTTCGCTCCTGATCCTTCAACTACTGAAACAATCTTCTTAGCAGAAGATTCAATAAGTTTTGAATCATAAGATTTTATTTTAATACGCATTGTATCTTTTTTCATTTTTCCTCCAAAATAATAACTCGTATGGTGTATAAACCGTACTTATTAATTATATATCAAGTTTGGCAAAAAAAATACAATTAATTATTGTATATACTTTCTATTTTTCTTCCTATTGAACCAGTATCGTATTCTAGTATCTCGTCAGCTAATTTAATTACTTCTCTACTGGTAGCAGATGACATTACATAAGCATTATCTACATACTCAAGAATTTCGATATCATTATATCCATCTCCGAATGCATATGTTTCAGGATTTTGTATTTTCATTTCTCTAATAAACCTTTCAAGTCCTATTGATTTTGAAGTGTCACTAACACATACTTCAATATCAGGTAGACTTCCCATAAATACAGTCGCATCTTTATTGTGAAGTTGATTAAGTTCTTTTTCAATAACAAATCTATTTTTCTGTCATTCTTTTCTCTCGAATATAAGTTGTATTTTATATACATTTTCCTGAAAACTTTCTATAATATCTTCAACATTTTCTTTATCAGTATGCTTTTTGATCACTATTGGCATTAACTCAGTTCATTTTTTTTCATCTCTATAGTAATCTTTATATTGATGACCATCACTAGAGAAATCCATAAGTACTACTTTTTCTTTAAGTCAAAATCCTATAAGATGTTTGTTTTTTTCTGAATATCTAATCATATTTTCAACTGCTGATTTAGATAAATATTTATTAAAAATTTCTTTTTTTTCTTTGTTGTCTCAAAGAGTAGTTCCATTAAAACCAATAATGTATCTTATATTAGAATTCTTAGCTGCTTCTTTTGCTCTTATATAATGTCTACCTGTGTTTATCAATGAATAGTCACCATTTATGTTGTTTGCGAGTGAAACACTTCGTATGGCGAGAAAACCTTCGCGAGCAATTTTTGATATGTCTTCGCGTAGTTGTTGCTCGATTGCAACGCCTTGTTGCAACGTTTCGGAAATTGCGCGTCCTGAAGCAGATACTGCACTTGTTGTACTAAATATTCTGCCGACAGCAACCATGACAACAAGGAGCACGAATATCGAAACCATCAATTCCATGAGCGT
>JABSQC010000073.1 GCA_013214845.1 Mycoplasmataceae bacterium | reverse complement strand
AAGGTTTGTTTTCATCAATGATAAATGCTTATATATATAATTCACGAAGAAAACAAGAAAATATAAATATTTTTGAAATTACGAAGATAACAAGAGACTTAAATAAATATAACTATGTTCTTGGAGCTTTATTTGATGAAACCAATTTTGATGATAAGATAACTGGAAACAAAATAAGAAATGATTTTGTATATGTTAAATCACTAATTTGCAATACTCTAAATAGATTAGGTTTTTCAGATATTGATTTTAGCTATGACTTATCTGAAGATTTTATGCATCCATTTAATAAAGTTAAGTTAATGCATAAAGGGAACTTGATAGGATATATCTTCCAAGTGCATCCATTTTATTTAAGAAAGGAAAAACTAAATAAAGAAATAGTATATGTAGAACTAGATCTAACTTATATACAAAGCAATATAAACAACAAAAAAACATTTGAAGATTTTACTTCTAAACCTTATGTTGAAAAAGATTTAACAATGACAATTGACGAAGGAAGAAGGGTAAACCTAAGTTTAACTAATTTAGTAAAAGATATTGAAGAAGTACATAGTATTAAATTTATTGATATCTACCAAGATGATATATTAAGGAAAGATGGAAAGAAATCAGTATCACTAAGAGTAAAATTTGATAATTCAAAAAATATGTCAAGTGAAGATATTGAAAAAACATTATTATTGATAGGCAAAAAACTATATAATTAATTTGTAAATATGTTAAGAAATAAAAGAAAGGATGACGATACAGCACAAAAAGCAACTGATAAATTGCTTGAAGACGATCCAACAACAATAAAGTCACCTATTGAAGGTAATTTAAATTGATTAGTAGTGGGAGATAGGAGTAAGAAGAATAAAATTTCAAATACGTCTGCTTCTGCTCTTGACTTGGGTGCAATCATTAGAAATAATATAAAAATATCTAAAATTCAAAGAGAACAAATTAAATTAGAAGCAAAGAAAGAACGTATTTCGAACAAGAAGAAAAAATTTAATAAGTAACTATTAATATAGTTGCTTAAGGATAATTAGGAGATTATTTATGGCAGTACCATTTAGACGAGTTTCTAAAACTAGAAAAGCAAAAAGAAGAACACACCAAAATGTAAAAAGTGTCACTTTAACTGATTGTACTAATTGTGGAGCTAGAGTTAAACCACATCATGTATGTGGTAAATGTGGTTACTACAAGGGTAAGGAAGTTGTTTCAGTAGATTAATTCATGCAAAATAAAGCTACAGAAAAAACTGAACACAAAAAAAGGGTAGATAGAATTGTATTCATCTACCATTTTTATTTATTAAAATATAATGATGCAGATGCAATTGATAAAGCACTTGACATTTTTAAATATGATTTTGATAATGAACAGATAAAAATATTAGAGATATTTGTTAAGCAAAGAAGAGCTGCGGAATCATATATTTCTCAATTTATATCTAAGAAATGAAAGTGAGACAGATTAGAACCGCTTATAAAAGCTATACTGATAAACTCTACAATTGAGATCACAAATAACTTAGTAGAAAAGGCAATATCTATTAATGAAGCAGTAATAATATGTAAGGATTATTCACATCATGAATCTGCACCAATGGTTAACGCAATACTAGATAAAGTTAAGCCCATAACTAGAAAAAAATAAAGGAACTTAGGTTCCTTTTTTTTGTGCTTAAATGGTATAATAAGGGTGTCCAGTGGATAAAAGTGGAGAGAAATGGATTTATTTTTAGGTACATACAACTATAACATTGACGACAAAAAAAGGCTAAGACTTCCTCCGAAGTTTAAGGAGTTATTAGGAAAAGATGTTGTAATCACCGCTATAGATAACAGTGAGTTATCTTTAGTTAGTGCCGATAAATTTAATGACCAAGTAAATAGAATGCTTTCATCTCACTCAAATTCAAATCAAAAACAAAGAAGTATTATAAAATTTATTACTTCAAGGTCAGTAGAGTTAAAAGTGGACGCGTCTGGAAGAATATTAATACCTGAAGAAATGATAAATTTTTCAAGCATTTCTAAAGAAGTAGTTGTATTAGGATGAGGTGACCGAGTTGGTATCACTTCAAAAGAAAAATACGACATCAATAATGGTAATTTAGAAACAGAAAAAACTATGAAAGAGGGAATAGAGTCTTTTGAAGAACTGTTTATGATGTAATGCACAAATCTGTACTTAGCGATGAGACAATTAAATCTTTAAACATAAAAGAAAATGGTGTCTATATTGACTGTACTCTTGGGCATGGTGGACATTCACTAGAAATTCTAAAGAAATTAAATAACACAGGTCACCTTTATAGCATTGATCAAGATGCAGAAGCAATAAAAGTGGCTAAAGAAAAATTAAAAAATTTTAAAAATATAACAATAATTAAAGGTAACTTTGTTGACTTAGATAAATATATAAGTCAGTATGAGATAAAAAATATTGACGGAATACTATTTGATATAGGTGTAAATAGTAGTCAGTTCGATACTGCTGAAAGAGGATTCTCATACAGATTTGATTCAAGATTAGATATGAGAATGAATCAAGAAAATGAATTAGATGCATATAAGGTTATTAATGAATATAGCTCAGATATGCTTACAGAAATATTTAGAAAATATGGTGAGGTAAAAAACTCTAAACAGTTATCTAACGAAATAGTAAAATCAAGAAGCGAAAAACCAATAAAAAATACTTTTGAATTAAATAAAGTAATAGATTCAGTAAACCCTGCTTGATCTAAGAAAAACCCTTACAAACAAGTTTATCAAGCATTAAGAATCGAAGTTAATAATGAATTGGATGTAATTGAAAAGGCAATACAAAAAGCTTTAGACAATATATCTGTTGATGGAAGAGTGGCTGTCATAACATTTCACTCTCTTGAAGATAAAATTGTCAAAGGTGTATTCAGTAGAAACAAACAAGAATTCATTGAGACACCTATGGAGCTTAAATATAAGTTTAGAACCTTTAAAAGTGTTTATCCTACAAAAAAAGAGGTAGAGGAGAACCTTAGGAGTAGATCTTCTAAACTGAGAATTATAAGGAAAAATTACTAATGAAAAAGAGATTAATTGCACAATTTGTATTAGAAGAATATAAAATATCGCTCTTTGTTTCATGCCTGGATGTAGAACAAAGTCCACTATTTTCTGAACAAGTAGATATAGATGGACTATATAAAATGACTAATATTAATAAATATGCAGACATTTTAAATGACCTTTTAACTAGAGCTAACAGAGAGCTATCAACAATGATTAGAGAAGTCACTGTTGTTTATCCTGACAAAGAATTGAAAATAATGCACGATAGAGTAGAATTGGCTGCAGATGAAATTATTTCAAATGACCTTACTTTATCAGTTTGTGATAAGCTTAATGAAATTAGAAAAGACTCAGACAACAAATTGGTTAAATTTGAACAGCATAAATTCTATTTATCTGAAAATGGAAACTACACAGTTTACGGAAATTCATATTATGATGATTATTCAAGAATAAAATTAATAGAAGAACTTTTTGAAATATCAAAAATAAGAATTATTCTATTAACACCTAAATCATTATTATTATCTTATTCTGCTGATGCCAGTAACTTTGTAAATATTGATATTTCAGTTGAATCTATAAAAATAAATGTATTTAGAAATAATATGCTATGAAATCAATTGCTAATGCCAAGTTCAATTGAAAAATACTTATGAGAATTATCTAAGACATATAAATTATCCAAAAATGAAGTAATGAGTAAAATACTTCAATACGTAGA
>JABSQC010000072.1 GCA_013214845.1 Mycoplasmataceae bacterium | reverse complement strand
CAAGGTAGAGCAAACTATACAATGCAATTCTCACATTATTCACAAGTTCCTAATTCAATTGCTGAAGAGATAACTAAAGGAAAATAGGTAATAATTAAATCGCGCTCATTCTAAAGTTTGGGCGCGCGAAAAAATAATCATTTGATTATTACTATCCGGAAAGTAAAAATCTTAGGAGGAAATTATGTTTGATTTAACTGGCTTTTTTATAGCATTAGCATTATTTGTTGTTTTCACAGCAGGTTACATACTATTCTTAGTATTCAAAGGAACACCTAAATTTGAAACAGCAATGGCTAATATATCTGTAAAATTCAAAAATTTATTTGACAAAAAATAAGATAATTTAAATTAAACTGAAACACTAAAAAAAACAAAAAAACAAAGGAGAAAATATGGCTAAAGAAAAATTTGACCGTTCACTGGATCACGTTAATATTGGTACAATTGGTCACATCGACCACGGAAAGACAACACTAACAGCTGCTATTACTAAAGTATTATCAGAAAAAGGTGGAGCTGAATTCCAAGACTATGCTGACATTGATGGTGCACCAGAAGAAAGAGAAAGAGGAATCACAATTAATACAGCACACGTTGAATATTCAACAGCAACAAGACACTACGCACACATTGACTGTCCTGGTCACGCCGATTATGTTAAAAACATGATTACAGGTGCTGCACAAATGGATGGTGCTATTCTAGTAGTTGCTGCTACTGATGGACCAATGCCTCAAACTAGAGAACACATCCTGTTATCTAGACAAGTTGGTATTGAAAAAATGGTTGTATTCATCAACAAAGCTGACATGGTTGATGATGAAGAACTAATGGATCTAATCGAAATGGAAGTAAGAGAACTACTTACTGAATATGGTTTTGATGGAGACAATACACCAGTTGTTAAAGGTTCAGCACTTAAAGCACTTGAAGGAGATGCTAAATATTCACAAGCAATTGTTGATCTAATGGCACAAGTTGATGCTTGAATACCATTACCTCAAAGAGAAGTAGATAAACCATTCTTATTATCTGTTGAAGATGTATTCACAATTACAGGACGTGGAACTGTTGCTACTGGTAGAGTAGAAAGAGGGAAACTAAATGTTAACGAAGAAGCTGAAATTGTTGGATTAAAAGACACTAATAAAACAACAATAACAGGAATCGAAATGTTTAGAAAACTACTTGATTATGCTGAAGCTGGAGATAACGTAGGACTATTACTACGTGGTGTATCCAGAGACGAAATTGAAAGAGGACAAGTTATTGCTAAACCTGGATCAATTACACCTCATAAAAAATTCAAAGCTCAAGTTTATGCGCTTAAAAAAGAAGAAGGTGGTAGACATACTCCATTCTTTGACTCATATAGACCACAATTCTACATTAGAACTGTTGATGTTACAGGACAAATTAAGTTACCAAAAGGAACTGAAATGATAATGCCTGGAGACAACACAGAAATAACTGTTGAATTAATAAGTCCAGTTGCTATTGAAAATGGAACTAAATTCTCAATTAGAGAAGGTGGTAGAACAATAGGTGCTGGTAACGTTATTGAAATAATTGAATAACAATAAACATCTAATAATGAAAAGACAGAATTCTGTCTTTTTTTATTTATGCTAAACTTTGATTATGGAAATAAGTACTTTAATTAATGAAATATCTACCTTTGATAGTGCTCCAACTTCAACAGTTGACCCTGTTATGGTTGGCGTTTTCATTGGACTGGGAATAATATCTTTGCTTTTAGCATTCTGATCTATTTATATGAGTTACATTGCTCATAGAGATGTAAAAGCAAGAAAAATGTATGGAAATGCGTATGATAAAGATGCATACTCATGATGAGAGAGAAATAGGTTTGGTTTTTGAATAATGGCTACTTGTATCTTAATAACGCTAGCCTTTACATTCTTTATAGGATTCAACCCTGCAATTAACACAATAACAACATAGTTATCACAAAATTTTAGTTATAAAAAATTTTGTAAACATATTATTTTCATTTTTACCCTAACAATATAATTTAAAAGGTAATAAATTTACCAATAATTAATTAGTTATTTAAAATTTTTTAAAGGAGGAAAAAATGAACTTAACACTTTCTAAGAAAAGTGCTGTCACTAAAGATGAAAAATCAAGTAGAGACGTAAAAGGATTCTTTCAAAAACTTGCAAGAGGCCTAATGCTTCCTATTTCATTACTACCAATGGCAGGACTTGCTCTAGGAGTTGGTGCTTCAATAGTTAATAATACTGATGCTGGAACATTTTGAAATTATTTTGGAATGTTCTTCCAACAATCAGGTGATGTTATTTTCGGTAACTTACCACTATTATTCGGTGTATCTATCGCAATAACATTTACTGAAGATTCAGGAGCTGCTGGTATTACTGCTGTAGCTGCTTGACTAGTGTTCAATGGTGCTCAAAAAGCATTAATTGACACTGGTTTAAATGCAGACTTTGCACTTCACCTTTCATATGCTGAAGTATTATCAGTACAAGGTGATGCTAATTTTGCTGCATTACCATCAGACTTGCAAACTGCAGTTAACGATGCTGTTAATGCAAGTTCAGACTTATCACTTGCTATTGATAATGCTGATGCTTCTGTGTACCAAGCTGCACTATCAGGACTTGCTACTCAAGTTTCAGGAGACGCACTTACTCAAAATACAACATATTTTAATTCAGAAGGAGATGCTTCATATAAAATTGTAATTTTTGGACAAAGCATGATGTTTACAACTTCACAATTTACACAAAATGATGGTATCCTTTCACTTAATACATCTGTATTCGGTGGGTTAGTAGTTGGTGGAACAGTTGCTGTTGCATTTAACAAATGAAACGAAAAACAAATGCCACCTGTTGTAGGATTCTGATCAGGAACTAGATTTGTTCTTTCAGCTGCATTTGTACTAATGCTTCCATTAGCATTACTTACATTACTAATTTGACCATGAATTGGTTTAGGTCTATATTGACTAGGTATAGGAATTGGTAGTATTCCTTATGGATTCGATTCATTCTTATTTGGATTTATTGAAAGATCATTAATACCATTTGGTCTACACCACGTATTCTATACACCACTTTGATACACACAAGCTGGTGGACAAATTGATCCTAACCAAGCAATTGATTCTATTGCTGCAGTTAACTTCATAAATGCTAATGGAGGTATGGTTGGTACTGGTGCTCCTGTTACTGAATCAACAACATTAGGACAAGCTCTAGGACTAGCTACTGACCCATTTGGACAATATGAAATTGCTCAAGGTGATCAAAACATGTGATTCTTCATGAATGACAACGCAAATGATTGATTCCAAGCAGGATATGCTAATGATTATCTTAACGTAAATCCAGGTCAATACATGCAAGGTAAATATGCATTTATGATATTTGGATTACCTGCTGCTGGTGCTGCTATGACTATAACTAATCATGGCCATCGGCATCATCATAATGATCAGCACCCCGAACATCCTCGTCATCATCGTGATCATGAGGACGATGATGATTGGCTCGCACACTTTGATCAACCTTTTCTCATGCCATCTCACATCTGCATAAAACAAGATTTTTTGTTTTTCCCTTTCGGTATTCCAACTAGAAGAGAAGATTATCTGCCACGTTCATCGAGGAAAAAGAAGGATAAACGTAAAGTTCTGCGCAGGGAATATTGCGAAGGCAATTGGATTCTGATCGAAATTTCGGTTCATGAGTTATCTCATTATGTCCACCTTGGACATGATGAAGATTTTTTTA
>JABSQC010000071.1:2008-3795 GCA_013214845.1 Mycoplasmataceae bacterium | reverse complement strand
CTCAAGTTGGTGTATCAAATATTATTGATGGAGGACAAGGGAATAACCCTTCTGTATCAGACTTATTAAAAGAAATAGAAAATACTAATTCTGAAAATGTCTTTATCCTTCCTAATAATTCAAATATTATTCTCACTGCAGAACATGCTGCTAGTGAATACAAAGGCGATAAAAATATAAAAGTTATACCAACTAAATCATCTGGTCAAGGTGTAGTTCTTTCTTATATATTTGATAAAGATGAAGAAGATGCAGAATCTGTATATGGTGAGCTTATTGAATTGCTAAATTTAACTACTATCGCACAAATATCACCTGCAATTAAAGATGCAAAGATTGATGGAGTTTCTATTAAAAAAGATGAATTTATGACAATTTTTGATAAAAAAATTATTCAATCAAATTCTGATATTAACTTATCTACACGAAATTTAGTTAAAAAAATGATAAAAGATGAATACGAAATTATAACTATGTTTTATGGAAAAAATATGAATAGAAAAGATATTAAGAAGACAGTTGATTTTGTAGATTCGCTTGATACAGAAGTTGAAATAGTTATTAAAGATGGTGGACAGAAAGTGTATAACTGAGAAGTTGTTGGAGAAAAATAGTGATTAAGATAGGTATTGATTTAGATGGTGGTGATTTTAATGCTACTCATAATATAAAAGCGGTTGAAGATTACCTTTCTAAAAGTATTAATAAAGATGTAAAAGTATATGGTTATACAAAAGATGATATAACATTTAAACACAATAATTTTATTTTAGTAAAATGTGTTGATTACATAAGTGATGATGACACTATCATTTCATTTAGAAGAAAAAAGGAATCTTCAATGGTTAAAATGATTAATGACTTAAAAGAAGGAATTATAGATTCAGGAATATCAGCAGGAAATTCTGGTGTACTTATGGCTTCTTCATCTTTAATTTTAGGTACATGAAAGAAAAATATAAGAGCAGCATTTGCTCCAATGCTAAGAAATGTAGTAACTAATGAAAAGATGATTATCTTAGATGCAGGTGCAAATATTGAAAATTCAGTAGATGATTTAGTCACATATGCTTCAATAGGATCATCAGTCATTAGAAAATATGCAAAGCAAGCTCCTAAAGTAGGTCTTATAAACAACGGTACTGAAGATAAAAAGGGAACGGAGATTCACAAAGAAGTTAATAAGAGATTAAGAGAAGATAAAAACATTAATTTTATCGGAAATATTGAACCACGTGAATTAATAGCTTCTGATGCAAATGTAATAGTAACTGATGGTTGATCGGGGAATATGGTTGTTAAGTCTTATGAAGGAATGGGTAGACAAATAACAAATGAAGTTAAAAAAGGTTTATCAAGTGGATTTTTATCAAAATTTGCTGCATTACTCATTAAGGAGAAACTTAAGAAAATATTCTCTAAATTTGATTATAGGGAGTATGGTGCCTCTCTTATTCTGGGAGTTAACGGAATAGTCCTAAAAGCACATGGTGAGAGTGACTTATTTACATTGAATAATGCTCTTAATTTTGCCTTCGAATTATCAAAAAGTGATTTTATTAAGAAATAATTTTTCTATTTCTTATATTTAAATACAACAATAAAGTAAAATTTAATTATATGATTAATAAAAATTTAATAAAAGTCTTAAAAGATTTAGACGTAGATTACAAGAATATTAATTTATATGTAGAAGCATTTTCGCATTCATCATATGTAAATGAGAACAAAGAAACAAATATTGATAATTATGATAGATTAGAATTTTTAGGTGATTCTGTACTAGG
>JABSQC010000071.1:0-1998 GCA_013214845.1 Mycoplasmataceae bacterium | reverse complement strand
ATTTGAATCTAAAAGAAATATGACAGCGGGTGATATGTCATTTTATAGATCTAAAGTTATAAGAAAAAACTTTTTAGGAAACCTTTCTATTAGATTAGGGTTTAAAGACGTTATTTTGTTAGGTAATGGTGGGGATATAGAAAATATATCAATATCTATATATGAAGATGTATTTGAATCATTTATAGGCGCAATATATCTTGATTTAGGTTTAGTAAGTGTCAAGAAATTTTTAGATAAATATTTCTTCCCAGAAGTTTCACTTGTTAATCTAGATGACCTTAAAGATAATAAAACAAAATTACAAGAGCATTTACAATCTGAAAAAAGAAAGCCAGTTGTTTATGAATTAATAAGTGAAAAAAGAGGTTTAGATAATAAAATTAATTTTGTTGTAGTAGCAAAAGTTGAAGGTGTTATTTTTGGAAAAGGTGAAGGTACTACTAAAAAAAGTGCTGAACAAAAAGCTGCTTTAGAAGCTTATAGTAAGATGGTGAACTAGAATGTTTTTAAAAGAAATTCATGTAGAAGGATTTAAGTCATTTGCTAAGAAAACTATCATAAAATTTGATGATGGTTTAGTGGGATTTGTAGGACCAAACGGTTCTGGTAAGTCAAATATAAATGACGCTATTAGATGAGCTTTAGGTGAAAAATCAATTAAAAAACTAAGAGGTCACTCTAACAGTGATGTTATTTTTGCTGGTTCTCAAAATTTTGCTAAATCAAAATTTGCAGAAGTTTCTCTGATATTTGATAATTCTGAAAATTTATTAAATACTGAATATAAGACAGTAAAAGTAACTAGAAGAATTTTTAGAAATACTGGGGAAAATGAGTATTTTATTAATAAAAATAAAGTTAGATTAAAAGAAATTAAGAATTTAATTTTAGATACTGGTTTGGGAAATTCTTCATTATCAATAATTTCACAAGGAACTATTTCAAAAATAGCAGAAGCAAAACCTTTAGAAGTAAGAGCTCTATTAGATGAAGCTGCAGGTGTTTCTAAGTATCAAATACAAAAACTAGAGTCAATAAGAAAATTAGATAGAGTACAGCAAAATTTAGAAATTATTGAAGCTACTTATAACGAGTTAAAAAAGCAAGTTAAACCTTTATTAAATCAATCCGAGAAAGCTGAAAAATATATAAGTATTAAAAAAGAACTAAAGGATATTGAACTTTCGCTAATATACAATGAACTTTCTAAAAACAAGTTAAATTATGCAAACAATGATGAAACTTTACAAAGTTTAAAATTAGAGAGGGATCTTAGAAAAACTAAAATAAATAACATTGAAAGCAAGATTGATGCTATTGATAGAAAGAATTTATCAATAGATAAAGATTTATTTGACTTACAAGTAAAACAGACAAATACACAAGAAAAAATTAATAACTTTAAGAGTAAAAGTCAGGTTATGTCTGAGAAAAAAACAAAAGAAAGTTATAAAAAGAATTTAGAAGAACTTTCTGCTTCATACAGTAATTTAAGAAATGATCATAATCAAATTAATTTTTCAATAAAGTCACATTTAGATGTTCAAAATAATCTTAAGTCCAAAATTAATAAACTAGAAGAAAGTGTTCATAAAATAAATTCAAATATCACTAGAAATAACTATGATATTGAAAAAATGCAAATTAGTCAAGATAAATTAGTTAGCAATGATGAAGTAACATCATACGTTATAAAAAACAAAAAAATATTTCCTGGAATTGTAGGAACTGTTTCTGAGTTTATTGAGATAAAAAAAGATGAAAATTGAGTTAGAAATATAGTTGATAATTATGTTGACAAACTTATTGTAAATAATGAAGATACAGCAAAAAGCATAATAAAATTTCTTAAGAAAGATAGAAAAGGAACAATTGAGATAATACCACAATCTGATTATTTAGGAAATCCTATTAGTGCTGAAAATGAAATAATACTTTCTAATTTAGACGGATATAACGGAACTTTACTTGATTATCTTGATATTCATCATAATC
>JABSQC010000070.1 GCA_013214845.1 Mycoplasmataceae bacterium | reverse complement strand
CAAAAGTCCTCAAAAACTATCCGATAATCGCGAAAAATCATGAAAAATCATGAAAAAATCATGAAAAATAGTGAAAGATACTGAAAAATAGTGAAAAATACTGAAAAATAGTGAAAAAATAATATAAAAATGCAAAACTACTTTTCTCAAGGTGGAACTAATGCACTAGAGTGATCGCTTCAGGGCCAAGGTACAAAAATAATTCAATTGGGTGTTGTTTCTAGAAATATACATAACTCAATATCTGTTGCATCATACGGTGATGTTTTAGCAACATATGAAATGATAAAAGCTTCATTAAATGAGATAGTAAGTCTTTAAAATAAATACATATATTATAATTAAATTATGTTATTTGCTGCTACAACAGAAACAACTATATTAGTAATTTCTATACTAGGATCTATTGCATTAGTATTTCTTTTGATATTTATTATGTATCTAATAATTGCTTCAAGAAGGGCATCAATTACTTTAAAAAAAATAGATTACTTAGTTGAAGATTTAACTTATAAATCTCAAATGTTAAATTCTTCAGTCGAATTAACAAACAAGGTAACTAAATACCTAGATGGTTTAGATTCTGTTTTTAAAGGTGGAATAAAATCAACAATAAAAATACTAATTGGAAACAAGGATTTTTTTCAGAGTTCTTTTGACAAAATAAAAGAGATTTTGTTTTTAGCTAAAGATGATGAAAGTGAAAGCGCTTCAGAATCAGAAAAAGAAAAAATTAGTAAAAAAAATACATCTTCAAATAAAGGCGGAAAATCTAAAAAAACTTTAGATAATGACAAAAGTAGTGAAAAAGTAAAAACTAATAGTAAAGCACCTACAAGTAAATCAACTAATAGTAAGAAGACTGCTCCAAAGGCAACTACAAAAACATCAACTAATAAAAAAGTATCAAAAGAGGAGAGTGGTAAATAATGAGATTTACTACTTCTATTGTTCTTTTAATTTTTGCTTTTTTTATGGGCATTATTGTCACAATGGACGATTTTGAAAGCATTGAAGACGAAAAAAAATCTCTTGAAAAATTACAAGCTACTGTTTCTAGTGTTGCTGTAAAAGCTTCTAAGATTGAAAAAAAAGAAGTTGTAGAAAAAGTAAGAAAAATTGTTAATGAAATAAAAGAAGAGTATGAAAAATCAGATTTAAATAATTTAAATAAAGAGTTATTTGTTGAAGAAAATATAAAAAAAATAAGTGAAGAACTTGATAGTAATATTAGCGATGAAATTTCCATTAAAAATGTAAAAGAAACTGACACCTTTAATACTATGGAAAAAGAATTAAAAATTGAAGACCAAGAAATAGAAAAGGAATCAAAGAAAGTTATTAAGAGCTTAAAGAAAGCTAAGTAAAATACATTAGATATAATTAATGTCTATTTCTATGTTTTGATAAAATGTTTTTTATTATTTTATTTATTTATATTGAATAAATGAGATAATAACAAAGAAGAAATATTTTATATTGTCTATATTTGTAAATAGTAAAATATTTTCTTAATTGGTAATGACGATGAAAAATAATCAAATCAATAATGTAAATCAAAATATGGCAAGTAATTCCAAAGAACAGAAAATTATAAGTAAATACAACAAAAAAGTAGATGAATTAAATTCTAGGCAATCTAAAAGCGAAAGTAAAAGAGAAGATAAAATAAATTCTGTTATAGAAAAACATAATAAGAAGATTTTAAAGTTAAGATCTAAGAAACTTAAATCTAGTCTAAAAGGAAAACAAACAGTAGAAGATTTGAATCTAAGTTATGAAAAGAAATTGATTGCAGCGCAATACAAAGATAATAAAGAACTTAATAAGAGAAAATTAAATGATGCAAAAACTAATAAAAAGAATGATACAGCAAATTTAAAAGAAAAAATTGAAAAGCAAAAATCAGAATTTTCTAATGAATATATAAATTCAATACACGAAAATGTTTATCACTTTGAAAAATTAGAAAAAGAAAATAAAACAAATTGAGATGCTAGAAAAAACAGTGGACTTGATTTTAACTCATATAAAAAAGAAGTTGATTTAGAAAACAAGGCAAAAAAAGATTACTCTAATTCTAATGGTATAGACTCAAGTATTTATGGAACATCAAGTTCAATTAATGATAGCAGCACCTCTTATTCACCAGATAATTCATATAACGCACCTAATAAAATAAATGATTCACATAAAAATGATTATAAGGATGAAAAATTAGATAGTAATGTTTATACATCAGAATATGATAAATCTAAAATAGATATTAAAGATAATTCCAGTGATTTGGAAGAACCTAAAGCTAAAATACTTAGTGAGTACGAGAGATTTTTAGCAAGTAGAACAGGTTCATCAAGCAATAGCATTAATGAAAACAAATCATCTGAAAAAATAGTAGATCCTGTTGTTAGGAAGGAAGAGACTACTTCTGAGAAAATGAGAAAGGAAATATTAGATGATTTAAAAGAAGAAGTTGAAAATGTAGAGATGGATGAGTTTGTAATTGACGAAAGTTACCTTTCTAAAAAGCAACTGATGAAAAAGCTTAAGAAAGAAAATAAGAAAATTGCTAGTGATGAATTAACAAAAATTGGCATTGATTCAGTAAAACTTGATGACGAATTACCAAATTTACAAGATGAACGTAAAAGTGATGAAAAACAAGTTGAAAGTGACTTTACTGAAAAAGACTATGTCAAAGATTATTTAAAGGGAATTGAAAATGAAGCTTTAAGGACATCTGAAATGGCTATTATTAAAGCAAATGACTTGATAAGTGAGAAATAATAAGGTAATAAATTTATAATTTATAAGACAATAGGAAATACTAATGGATTTAATAAGTGAATTAAAGTGAAGAGGGTTGTATAAAGACACAACTGATTTAGATAAATTAAAAAAAGTAATTGAAAATACTGACCCTTTTTATTTAGGAATTGACCCAACTGCTGACTCAATTCACATTGGTCACTTATTATCTATAGAGCTTTTAAGAATATTATCATCACATAACATGAAACCATTTCTACTAATTGGTGGAGCTACTGCATCTATTGGAGACCCCTCAGGAAAAACTGCAGAGAGAAAGGTGATTAGAAGCAAGGAACTAGTACATAACATCAATTCTCTAACAAATCAAATTGAAGATATATATAACAGAAACAAAAAATCTTTTGGAAACAATTTTAAAATTCTAAATAACTTAGAATGATATCAAAATTTGGATTTAATAAAGTTTTTACGTGACTATGGAAAACATATAAATATTGCATCAATGATTTCAAAAGATAATGTAAAGAAAAGAATTGAAACAGGTATATCTTTTACAGAGTTTTCATATCAACTTATGCAAGGTTTTGATTATCTTCATTTAAGAGATAAATATGGAGTTAAATTACAAATAGGTGGTTCTGATCAATGAGGTAATATTGTTACTGGAACAGAACTTATTAGAAAGTCACTAAAAAAAGATGATGTAGTTGGAATGACAGTAAATTTATTATTAGACAAGAGTGGTAATAAAATAGGTAAGACATCTTCAGGTGAAGTAATTTGATTAAGTGAAAATAAAACATCATCATTTAAATTGCATCAATACTTAAGATCACAGAGCGATGATATGGCTATGGATTTAGTAAAAAAATTGACACTTATTAGTAAATCTAAGTTTGAGGAATTGCTTAAGTTACACAACCAAGAACCTAAAAAACGCATTTTTCAAAATTTTATTTCTAATTATCTTATTAGTTTTTTAGGACATAAAACTACTTATGATGTTGTTATAAAAGTATCTAATGCAATCTTTTCA
>JABSQC010000007.1 GCA_013214845.1 Mycoplasmataceae bacterium | reverse complement strand
AGTCTGAATTTGATATGAATAAACTTGAAGGAATTGAAGGTAAGAATGATTAATTTAAAGGATTTAGTAATAAAGATAATAAAGTTTTTGCTCTAAAATACATATAATTTAATTCTAATTATGAATTTAAAGAGTATAAGTTAGGAGACATCTCAAATGTTAATAGAGGTAAAAGATTTTCTTCCTTAAGCAAAGAAGAAAATTTTCCATTTATAAATGTATCTGCATTCTATAACAAGGACAAAGTTGGTTTATTAGAATCATTTAAAAAAACTGACTTAGTTAACTCTGTAATAGTTGATAAAAATTCATTGTTATTAACTATATCTGGGACACCTGGAAAAGTTGCAATTGCTTATGACAGAATAGCAATAGAAGATACTATATCTGTAATCAAACCATTCTTAGAATATAATACTAATTACTTATTTTATTTTTTAAAAGATAAGGAAATTGAAATATACAATTTATCAAGAGGAGGAGGTTTAAGGAATTTAAATCTAAAGATAATAAAGGACATAGATGTTATTATGCCACCCCTTAAATATCAAGAAAATGCAGTTAATGTTTTAAATAAAATAGAAGAACTAAAAACGCTTAGAGAGAAGTATTCTGAAAAACTAGACCTATACAAAAAACAACTAACAAAACAATTACTAGAAGGAAAGATAATACTTAAATAAAAAAGAACTTTACAAGTTCTTTTTTATTCATATATTTTATTTCTCTTTCTGTTCATCAAATGTAGATGTATGGTGTTGTTGGAAGGAACCGTTTTGTTGATAGAACTGATTATTAGGCATGTTGTTATTATATTGATTATTATAGTTTGATCTACTCATATCCAATTCTTGCTTTAATCCAAACATTTCTTCTCTAAGTTTTTGATTTTCTGAAATTAAACCAGATTCACCATTTCCAACTTTTTTTCTAATTTTTTTAAGTTTTTTCTTTTTTGATTTCTTTTCTTTTTTATCTTTATTAAAGAATAGTCCAACAGTTCTTATTATTACATCAATTCCTATTAGAATACCTACTACTCCTCAAATCAATCATCAAGCATCAAATTCTCCGCCGTCATCAATTAATAGGACTATTAATGATATAGAAACAATTGCTAATATAAGAATTTCAAATATTCTAAAAAATTTACTTTGCTTCATTTGCTTACCTCTATGTACTAACTACATAATAATAGTCATACTAAATATTTATAAATGATATTAAGCAAAAATGTTATGTTAAGCATAATTGTGTCTCTTTAAAATAAAAAGTCCATAGAATTATAAAAAAACTTAAATATGCTCTTTTATAATTTTATGGACAAAACTATAGGGTATCTCTACCACTTTTTTTATACCACTAAAAACAATCAACTTAAATTGATGTGTTCATATTTTTTTAAAAAAATTTAAACATAGCAAATTGCCTTTTAGTGTTTATAATATTAATTGATGAAAATTGCAATAGTAGGTAAAATAGCTTCTGGTAAATCAACTCTAATAAATGAATTAAGTAAACTAGGACACTCTACATTATCTGTTGATAGTGTAGTAAATGATTTATATAAGGTAAACAATGAGGGTTACAAGAGAATAGAAAGCTTTTTTGGACCAGAGTTTGTAAACGGCAAAGAAGTAGATAGAAAAAAACTTTCTAAACATGTTGTAACTGACAAAGTTAATTTAGAAGTATTAAACGGTTTAATACATCCATTAATACAAGATACAATAAAAAAAAGCAATGCTACATTTATAGAATTGCCTATTCTTAAAAGCAGATATATTTCATATAATTTTAATAAGGTCGTTCTATTAGAATGTCCAAATAATATATCTATTGAAAGACTTATCAAATACAGAAATTTTAGCAATGAAAAAGCTATCAACTATATAAATATGTGGCAAGAACCAGATAAAGAAAAGGTTGACTTAATTATTGAAACTAGGAATAACTTAACTAATTTAGATATTGAAAAAGTAGTAAAATTATTATAGAAGATGGTAAGGAAGTTTGATGAAAATTATAGATATATAGTAAACACGTCTAGTTATTTCAACATGAATGATGTGTATTATTCTATACTTTTATACCAACCAATAATCAAGTTTGAATCAATTTCTGTATACCTTACTTTACTTTCAGAAAGAATGTATCTTTCTAATTATTCTTTAACAGTTAGACACGAAAGAATCTTATCTATACTTGGAATGTCTAAAAATGATTTCTATAATTCTATCTGTGAATTAGAAAGAGTTGGTTTAGTTAGAACATACTTTAAAAAACAATTAGTAGGATCAACTATTGTTTATGAAATATTTAAACCAAAAAAACCTAAATTATTTTTTGATACTAAATACTTATACAACTCATATGAATTATCTTTAGGTGTAACAAATTCAAATATTACAAAAGAATTCTTTCAACTGCAAAATGTTAGTGTTTCAGGATATGATGATGTAACTGAAATACAAAACCTAGATAACTATGATTATGATTACAATAACTACACAACTTCAGAAATTAAAAAATTTTCAGAAGACCTAGGTAAGACTGCAAGTTTAGATAAACAAAAATCATTAGCTTCAGAATCTTATGGATTTGTACCTAAAGAACCAATTATTGGAAAAATATCAGATGCAATTAGAAGACTTAATGGTGATTCTGAAATTATAAATAGAGATTATGAAACTGTAAATGCTATAGAGGAACGATATCAACTTTTTCAACCTGACATAGAATACTGAGCACTTAAGATAAAAACACTAATGGATGTTGAAGGAATAACTAGTTCAAGTAAATTAGTTAAAAGAATTGAAAACATATTAAAAGTTGAAATTAATCCTTCAATTGATGGAGACATTTTAAGAGATGACTCTAATACATATGAAAGAAATTATAGTGCTGAATTTTTAAATAGTATTTTATCTCCAGATAAAAATAAAGAAGCTAAAAAAGAAGTTGTCAGAAGAGAAGTAGTTAAAGATAATAATGAGATATATTCAAGAAAAAAACATGACTACAGTTTCATAAGTGAATTGTCTAAAATAGATGAAAACACTACTGAAAGTCTTAGAAATGATTATGCAAGAGAAATTATTAAAAAATCAATTGAAAAAGATTCTTTATTTGATAACAACATAAATTACCACACAAATATTACAGGTTTTGATTTTATTAATGAAGATAAAAAAACAAAAGAGCCAGAAGATAAAAAAGAAGTAAAAAAAGAAGCTAAAAAAGAAGTAAATACTAAAAAATCTAAAACTGATTCTAAACCTGTTGTAAAAGAAAAAGTTGTTGTTAAAGATAAACCTATAAAAGTAGAAAAAAATATTTCTAGTAAAGATGTTGATAGAATGAAAGACAAACTACGTCTTTTAAAGGAATTAACACCAGAAGACTACTTTAAGAAAAGAGGTAAAACTATTTCTGATAACGATATAGATACAATAGATAAACTACTTGGTGAAAAGAAAATACCAAGTCAAGTAGTTAATGTAATAATAGATCATAACTTTAATAAGAATAGTTACTTTAATAAAAATTATTCTTTAAAAATTGGTGATACCTTAAAGAGAAAAGAGATACGTACTGCTGAAGAAGCAATATCTTTTCTAAGAAAAACTTATTCTAAAAAATTAAGTAAAAACGAAAATCAAGCATCTTTATTTAATGATGTAAATTCTGATGTAGTAGACTTTGGAGATATATTTTAAATAATGGATAAAAGTGAATTGCTAAAAAACAAAGAGATAAAAGAACTATTTGAATCTAGAAATCCAAGTCAAAGTGAAATAGATAAAAATCTATCACTGCTTATAGATTACTCTTTAAACTCAGAAGAATACAGCGACCCTAAATCATACTGCACTATTAACCCAGATAGTAATTTTATTGTTCTAAACCACGATAAAAGAAAACCAATGACACAGCTTAAAAACTGTCAGTATGAATTTAATTTAAAAGATAAAGAAAGAAATCAACACAATTACATATGAGATGATTTTCAATCTGATACCTATAAAAAACTAGTATCAGAGGATCTTAGTGGAAAGGGTAATAAAAAACTAATTGCTAAAGAACTTATAGAAAGAATAAATTCTTTTAATATGGGAAATGAAGAAAAAGGTATGTTTATCCATGGTGAACCTGGAGTAGGTAAAACTTTCTTAACAACAGTGCTATCTAACTACCTTTCTCAAAAATATGAAATAGCTCATGTCTTCTTTCCTAAGTTAGTTATGGGTATGAAAAACTTTAACCCGGATAAAAACAAGGAAAGCGTTAGAGATAAGTTTTATCAAATAGCTAATGCTAAATTCTTAATTATAGATGACTTAGGTGCTGAAAACATATCTAAGTGATCAACTTCTGAAATTCTTTTAAATTTGCTCCAAATGAGGCAAGAAGATGGAAAGATGACTATAATTACTAGCAACTATAATTTATATCAATTATCAGCTAAATATAGGGTTGCTATTAAAGATACTATTGGTTCAAAAAGGATTATTAAGAGAATTGAACAGATAGCAACAGAAGTGGAGATGAATTAATGAGTAATAAATTAAATGTTGTATTGTATAACCCCGAAATTCCCCAAAATACAGGGAATATAATAAGAAGTTGTTATAATCACGGAGCAGACTTACATATAATAAAACCAATGGGATTTGATATTACCGATCCTAAGATGAAACGAGCTAGTGTAACCTATGTAGATAAGATTAATTATTTCTTATATGATTCTTGAGAAGACTTCTTAAAAGAGAATCCAGAAGCTAATATTTACTATACTACTAAGTTTGCTCGTAAGAACCCAAGTGATATTGATTTTACTAGCAAAGAGAATAAAAACCTATTTTTAGTATTTGGAGCAGAGTCAACTGGAGTACCTAAAAGAATTCTATTTGACAACTATGAGAGTTGTATAAGAATTCCAATGTCTAAAGACTTTAGGTCATTTAATTTAGCAAACACTGTTTCTATTACCTTATATGAAGTTGCAAGACAGAACAACTTTATTGGGATGGAAAAATATTGAGATGAAGATTAAACATTATAATATAAGTAATATTCAAAAGGAGAGAAGATGAATATAGAAATTAGAGGAAAAAATTTAAATATAACAGACAACATAAGAGCAAAGATTGAAGATAAACTATACAGTGTATCTGATAAATTTCCAAAACAGTTAATAGAGGAACCAAATGTACATGTTGACATCTCACAGTATGAAGAAGTCGATGGGTCTCATGTAAGAATTACACTAAATACTAAAAAAGGTGTTTTCCACTCTGAAGCCAAAGAAGATGATTTATTCTTAGCTATAGATAACGCTATTGTAATGATAGAAAAACAAATAAGACACAAGATTAAAAAATAATTTAAAAGAGTAATAAAAAAAATGGACACTGTCCTTTTTTTTAATTTAATTTTTAATAAGTTAATTTTATATAGTTGTTATATCATTAATGATTTCTTCAGCATAGAATCAGAATTTATCACTTTGAGGTACTTCTGTTATTTCGCCATTTTCATCTTCAACACCTTGTGTAAATCCAATTGACATTGCATAAATTTGATGATCGTATATTCATAAGAACGCAGGGATAGCTAAACTTTCACTAGAAGTAGATTCATCAGTTGTCCCATCATCAGTAGTAGTATCTGTACCTTCCTCAGTAGTTGTATCAGTTGATCCATCATTAGTTGTAGTTTCTGAACTACCAATTATTTCTCCTGTATTAGGATTGATTGATACTGAGTTATCTGTTCTAAAGTCTTTAATATCTGTATAGTTTAATAGCGCTTTAATTTCTTCATCAGTACCAGGAAGTAGAAGTATATCAGGGTTAGCTATGTAAGCTCCTTCACCGTATATACCTTTTACATAATCTAGTAAATCTTGATTCGCAGAGTTAATTGAACCTGATTCAATACCATATCAATTCATAGTTCTAACATCATTTACTTCTTCTATATATTTAGAAAATTCACCATTTAATTCACTGCTATCTGTAAGATCGGTAGTTCCGTAAATTGCTTCATGACAGTGTGGACAACCTTCATCACTATCAGTTGAACCAATATATATTCCAAACACTTCATTAGCATGTTCTTCACCTAATGTAATATCTATTGCTTCATCAACAGTTATTTGTTGTAAATTAGAAGGTCACTTAGCTTTATTAGGTCTTAATGTAAAGTATAGAGTCTAAGAAAGACCCACAGTAAATAATAAAGCTACAGTAGATCAAATTGCAATTTTCTTTTTATTTAGTTTTATTAATTTATTATTATTAGTTATTTTTATTACTGTTGCCATATTTAATAATTATAATATTTTTTATTCTCCATAGAATCATTTTTCTAAATAATCACCAACACCAGAATTGTGATTGTCTTTATATGTCATTTCAGATGCAAAGAATCTAATTGATTCATTAGCATTCTCCATTACTATTGAATGTTTTGCTTCATCAAACATTGGGACATCATTAAGTCCATCTCCAAAAACAATAGTATGGTGTGAATGTATATTGTAGTAATTACGTATTTTTCTTAAAGCGTGACCTTTATCAGTGGATACAGGATTGATCTCAAGAACTATTTGATTTTTGACATTTGGATGTTGTCATGATCTTAGCATTATTGAATTACCATATTTATTTTTAAGGTTTAATATATATCTAGACATATCTTCGCTAGATACATTTGACTTCATTAATACAAGCATAGAATAGGGGTCTACTTCCATCTTAGCAGCACATTGATCAAATGAATCTGATATTTCAACTTGAAGCTCTCCTTCAATAAAGAAGAAATCTTCTAATCATTTGTCATGTTTTAATATATATAGTTTCTTACTTGTCTCAACAGCAAAATTTTCAACATTATTATGAAATCCTTTTTCACCAGTAATATCAGAAATTATCTTTCTACTTATTCCTGTTTGGTTTGATATAAAACCTGGGTCTTTTGGATTGTGAATAATTGCTCCATTATGATTTGCCATTATTGTATTTAACCCAAGCTGTCTATATATATGTTTTGATGATCTAAATGGTCTACCAGTAATAATAGAAACTATGTGACCATCATGTGACAATCTTCTAACTATATCAATATTCTTTTGAGTCAACTCATCATTATTATCTAGTAGTGTTCCATCTAAGTCAACACCAATTAATCATTTATTAAATTTTCCTTTTTTCATTCTTATCCCTTATTTCTATTATAGAAACCAATACTATTTTTTAGTTCTAATATTTTATCTTGAGCTAATGGCTTTACCTTTTTATAACCATCATCTAATACTTTATCTATTAAATTGCTTTCTAAAATTTCCTTATGTTTTTGTTGTATGTTATTTAAAAATAAAACAACTTCATTTGCTACTTCATCCTTTAAATGACCATAGTGTTTTCCAACAAATTCTTTTTCAATTTGCTCATAACTTTTTCCGCTTAATAATTTAATTATTTCTATAAGATTACTTACACCAGGTTTATTTTCAGGATCATAATGTATTGAATTTTCACTATCAGTAATTGCACTTTTTATTTTCTTTCTAACATCTCTTTCATTATCTAATAAAAATATAGTCCCTTGAATATCTGAATCAGATTTTGACATCTTCTTAGTTGGGTCAGTTAAAGACATTATTTTAGAACTATTACTTTTTGAAATCATAGGAGAGGGAACTGTAAAAATATTTCCGTACTTTTTATTGATTCTATTTGCTACATCTCTTGTTAATTCAATATGTTGTTTTTGATCTTTACCAACAGGCACTATATCAGCATCATAAAGTAATATGTCTGCTGCCATCAATGATGGATAAAATAAAAGACCTGCTGGAACTTTCTCAGTACCATTAGACATTTTGAACTTAGAAGATTTATCTTTATATTGAGTCATTCTACTAAGTTCACCATATGTTAAGTGACATGTAATTAAATATGAAAGCTCTGTATGTTCTTTTATTTCAGATTGAAGAAAAATAGTTGATTTAGAAGGATCTATTCCTGATGCTAAATATAAAGCAATTGTATTAATAGTATTCTTTTCTAAATTTTCTCCGTTTACATTACCAGTTGTTATTCCATGTAAATCAGCTGAGAATATAACAACTTCATTATCATCCTGTGCCTCAACCATTGGTTTAATGGCACCTGCATAGTTACCAAGTGTTATATTACCAGTTGGTGTTATTCCTGTAATTAGTCTCTTTTTCATATCATTTATAATTATAACTATGATGCCTATAGAAATAGCAATTGTATCAATTGGTTCAATTACTATAGTTTTACTTTCAATTGCAATTATTTGAAAAATATATGTAATAAGAAAAAGCAAGCAAAATTCTAATATAAAAGATGATGAATAATTCATTATATTTACTAATAAATAACAACATTTCTTATATATAGTTGAATATATTAATATGTATAATTTCATTATGGACCTAAGCACTTCAGAAATTATTTATTTAATATTATCTTTAATTTTTTCATTTATTGGCTCAATAATGGAAAATTTAAAGTTAGTTTTAATGACACAAGAACACTATAAGTTAGCATCAGTATTTGCACCGCTAACATTACTTTTTATAACTCTTAGTTCATCATTTGCTGTTGTTTTTAGTTCAGCTTCTGGTACTTGATGATTTATATTGGTTTATGCTGCAATTTCTGCTTTATTTAGTTTTATGTCAACAATGGTTTCTAAGGTGATTAATCACAAGTTTTTAAAAAACGATAATTCTGAGGATAAAGAAGATAATGACAAAGATAAAAAGGCTGAAACTTCTGAAAATTTAGTTTCTAAGAATCTAATTACAAATAAAGAAGGAGTTGAAACATAATGCCTTGATGAGGAATAATGCTTTTTATAATAAGTGGATTAGTAACGGAACTGATTACTACATTTCTTTTTAATTTCAAGATTATATTTACTAAACATGAAAACTTCTTATTAGCTTCGCTATTTGGAGCTGGTTCTACAATGATATACTTGACTTTTTCATCACTTTCAATTTACTATGGTCTATCTTTTGATCAAATATGAATAACTATTCTGTCTTTTTCAATGCTAGCACTTGGTAGCTTCTTGGCAACAATTGTTTTTAATGAGTTAAATAAAAGGGGAATTATTAAAAATATGGTTGCGAAGAAAAAATTATTTAACAGAACTAAAAAAACTGAATGTGAAACTGACACTAAAGTTATTGAAGAAAAAGCACCAAGTAATCCAGAGGAGTTGATTAAATAATGAATTTAGAATGATGAGCTTATTTACTATATTTTTTAGGATTATTTGTAGCTGAGTTTGCAACAACTACTTTTTATAATTACAAGATTCTTCAAATCTCAAAAGGTAAATGAAATATAGCTGCATTAAACGGAGCATTAGCTACCTTTGTATGAACTAGTTTTTCTCTATTTATTTCTTTCTTTTCTGTTGAAGCTTCTCAACTATGATTAATATTTGCTTCAGTAGCAGCAGTAGGAGCAGGGACTTTCTGAGGAACATATACACTATCTATATATCCAAGAATAAGTAAATGCATAAAGAATTGAAGAGAGCAAAAAGCTAACAAGACATCTAATTAGCTTTAGCTTTTTTAAAAACTAAATCAATAAAAAAAATAAGCATTGCTTATTTTTTCTTTTCTGTTTGTGTTTTTTTATCCTTTGCTTTATCTTTTGTCTTATTAGCTTGTTCTTCTTTTATATCATTAGGATTTTCTTTTTTAAGTATTACTGGAATTACTATTGGAGATAATTTGTATCTATCAAATATCTCTTTTTCAGCAGTTTCTCTAATAGTATTTTTTAGTAATGAAAATGTTATTCTTTCTTTGCTTTCAAATACCTTAACTAGACTTTCCTTAACTTTAGTTTCCATTGTAGTAAAGAATTCTTTATTATCCTTAATAGTTACAAAACCTTTTGAAGTAATTTTAGGACCATCAATTATTGTATTAGTAGTTGAATCAACTCCTACTGCAATTGATATAACACCGTTTCCTGTCATTTGTGTTCTATCTGAGAGAACTTTAATATTTTGTCCTAGTAAATCACTACCATCTACAAATACATCATCTCCTGGAACAGGAGTATCAACTTTAGCTATACCATTAAGTAGTCTTATTCTTGAGCCATTTCTTAATACAAATACATTCTTAGGATTCATTCCCAACTTAACAGCTGACTCTTTATGTGCAAGTAGCATTCTGTGTTCACCGTGAACAGGGAAGAAGTATCTAGGTTTTAGCATTGACAACATAAGTTCATTTTCTTTTTTAGAACCGTGTCCTGATGTATGTACTTTTGAAGAAAACTTGTTATCTACAATTGAAGAACCTTTTCTAAGAATCTTGTTATGTAGCATTTGTACTTTTCTATAGTTTCCCGGAATAGGAGATGAAGAGAATATGAATAAATCATTTTTACCAGCTTTTACATATTTTTGCTTTCCATCAGCAATTTTATTTAGAGCAGCATTTTCTTCACCTTGAGAACCAGTACATATTATTAATAGTTCGCTATCTTTTACATTCTTGATTTCTTTTTCATCAACAATCATTGAATCATCTATATCAATATATTTAATTTTTCTTGATATAGTGAATCCTTTTTGCATTGATCAACCAAATATAGCAATTTTTCTATTATATTTCTTTGCTAATTCAACAACAGTTTCAACTCTATATACATTTGAAGCAAATGTAGATAAGATAAGTCTTTTTGATTTGTTTGACTTAAATATCTTCTCAAGTTCAACCATTACATCACTTTCTGAAGTAGAGAAGTTAGGAACTAACGCATTTGTAGAATCTGCAAGAAGTATAGATACTCCTTCGTTACCAATATTATTTATTTTAAAGAAATCAGTTTTTTGACCAACTGGTGTTAAATCAAATTTAAAGTCACCTGTAGAAACAATTGTTCCATTTGCAGATTTAAATTCAACACCTAATGAATCAGGAATAGAGTGATTTACATTAAAGAAACTAATTTCAAAATTTCTACTCTTTATTCTGTACTTATTACTAATTAATTGCATAGGCACTCTTCTAGCACCCTTTTCACTAATTTTTTTCTTAATTAACTCCAATGCAATCTTAGGAGCATATATCTTAGGTATATTAATTCTTTGAACTAAGTGGGGAATAGAACCAATGTGATCCTCATGACCGTGAGTTACAATTAAACCTCTTATTTTTCTTTGATTTTTTTCTAAGTAATCAAAGTTAGGAATTATTCCTTCTATTGCTAGGTTAGGGTCATCAGAAAATTTAACACCAGAGTCAATTATTCATAACTCATTTCCTTCTTCAACGAAGTACATGTTTTTTCCTACTTCACCTAAACCACCAAGAGCTCCAACATAAGTTGGTAACTCGTATTTTAGACCTCTTTTTGTAACTGAATCATTATTGTTGTCTGCGTTTTTAGTATCCTTAACTGGTACATCAACAGCTTTCTCTTTTGATGCAATTTTATCGTCTTTCATATTTTCTCCTTTGTAATGTAAATATAATTAAGCTTTTATAGAACCTTTTTCAATATGGAATGGAGCTAACTTATTTATTCTGTCGTAAAACATTACTCCATTTAAGTGATCTATTTCATGCATTAATACAATTGCAGTTAATGATTTAGCATCTATTTCAATTTCTTGATCAGTAAAGTAATCAATTGCTCTTATCTTAACTTGCATTGGTCTCATAACAAGACCTTTGTATTCTTTGTCTCTAATACTTAAACAAGCTTCTCCATTTTCTAAGTATGTTTTGTTTTCAGATTCATATGTAACTATTGGATTGATTAGTGCAAATTCTTCGTTGTGTTTTTTGTAATCATTTTCTATTCTTACATAGATCATTCTTTTTAAATGTCCTATTTGCACAGCAGATAATCCAACTGCTGGAACTAATTCTCTTTTACCATCTTTATCTGAATCATCTTGAGAACTACGAACATAGTCAATCATTTGGTTCATTATTGTTCTGTCTTGTTTACTTAGAGGATATA
>JABSQC010000069.1 GCA_013214845.1 Mycoplasmataceae bacterium | reverse complement strand
TTCTAGAAATATAAATGAGAGGAATTTTTACCACCCAAAAAGTGTAACATAAAATCTTGTTCGAGGCTACCATGCTGTGACGTATAGAACCTATTATGGATTTAAATATATGTTTCCCCTAAAAGTTTTTTAACAACTTTATTAGGAGCCCCTGTGCCGTCCATTACATCATCTATGAATCTCTCATAACCCATATCCTCTAAAGTTTTTTTAACATAATTTATGTTTGTATTTGTCTATTTAGTAATATAATTAAATTGCGGAGGTTAATTATGATAAATAGACTAAACATAAACACACTTATATTTAATTTAGATGATGAGCCTCACTCGAGGATTTAATCGGATTTATAAAAGACGTAATGTCTTTTTTTAATTTAATATGGAAAATAAAACAATAACATCAGTAAACAACCCTTTGATAAAAAAATTATATAAACTAAGGGATAATAAGAAGCAGCAACTTTCAGACGGAATTATTTTAGTTGAAGGAAAAAATAATATTGATGAAGCTAGAAAGCTTAATTTAGTAGAGTTTTTACTCACTACTAATGAAATAGATAACAACAAAGATATTAGAGTTACTGAAAATGTAATTAAAAAATTATCTTCTCTAAAAAACCCCGATACAACTATTGCTGTTGTTAAGCTACCTGTTTATGAATCAAAAAAATATAAAAGAGTAATATTTTTAGAAGGTATACAGGATCCTGGAAATTTAGGAACAATAATAAGATCAGCAGTTGCTTTCAATTTTGATGCTATATATTTATCTAAAAACTCTTCTTATTTATATAACCAGAAAGTTATTTCTTCATCTCAGGGAGCTATTTTTATGATTCCTATATTCCAAATGGATTTATTAAAAGCAATTGACTTATATGATTATAATGTTATTTCTACACACTTATCAGAAGAATCTGAGTTTATAGATAAAACTAATTTTCCCGAAAGTTTTGCAATTGCTTTTGGAAATGAAGGGACAGGTATATCCTCTGAATTACTATCAAGAAGTAAATCAAATGTTTCAATAAAAATAAGTAATATTGATTCACTTAATGTTGCTATTGCTGCATCAATTGCAATGTTTGAAATATCTAAAAAATAATCATATAGTAATATAATTAATACATGTATTCATTACATTAGGAGAAATTATGATATTAGAACCAAAAACAATTAAAGAGTTTGAAAAAATTCTTGAAGAGAACGAAACAGTAGTTATAGACTTTATGGCTGACTGATGTGGAACATGCAAAATGTACTCACCAATTTTTGAAAAAGTTTCAAAAGATACTGATAATGCAACTTTTGTAAAAGTGGATGTAGACAAATTATCAGATGTATCATCAGAATGAGGAATTCAATCAATTCCAACAACTGTTTTTATGAAAAATAATAAGGAAAAAAGTAGATTTTCTGGATTTATAGCTGAAGATAAATTAAGAAATGACATTAAGGAATTAGCATAGTGATAATTTTTGGAAATAAGGATAACCTAGATAATATACTATCTAAAAATAATAAAGTCATTATAGATTTTTACACTGATTGATGTCCACCTTGTCAAGTTTTTAAGCCAACATTTGAAGAATCAGATAAAGAAAATAAAGATATAACTCACATTCTTTTGGATGTTGATGCTTACCAAGATATTGCAATAGAGTGAGGAATACAACAAATTCCTACAGTTATAAGTATTAAAGATAATAAAGAAATATCAAGAATAGTTGGTGTTGTTAAAAAAGAAGATTTTGATAAAAAAATAAAAGAACTTAAAAAAGATGAAAAGAATTAGTTTTTCTACTCCTAATGAATTAAGTAATTTTGTAGAAGACTCTGGACATACATTAATCTTATTCGGAAGAGGCTGAGAAAGCACTTTTATAGAAGTTCAAAATTCGTTATCTATGATTAAAAATGAGGATATTTTTCCAGTAAATTTTTGTTTTGCATCAGTTATAGAATACCCAACATTTTTTGATGAATATAAAATAAAGATAACGCCTACTATGGTAATTTATAAATCTGGTAAGGAGATATGAAGATCTCTTGGTTATCAAAAATATGACTTTATAAAATCTTCATTAGAAAGAATAGTTGTAAATAACGAAAAACTAATAGGCTAATACATATATGTATTAAAGTTTTTCTAAATAATCTCAATTAATAATAATAAAATATGATAAAAGAAATATTAAAATTACAAGAGCAGTTTCAAAAAGACTTAGATAATTCTAAGTCTTTTGACGAACTAAAGCTTTTAAAATCAAAGTACATAAATAAAAATGAAGTACTTATAGAAATAAACAAAGGTTTTAGAAATTTTTCACCTGAGGAAAAAAAACAGTATGGTAAAATAGTTTCTGATTATAAAAACTTATTTAATACTAAGTTTAATGAAGCAAGATCAAGAATTGATTATGAATTGGTAAACAACTCTTTAAAGCAAAACATTGTTGATTCAAGCATAACTGTTGACACTAATTCTAAAGGTTTTTCACATCCTTTAAATGTATTAAAAAAAGAAATATTTAATTTCTTTTCAAAACATGGATATGTTATGGTTGATTCTCCAATAGTTGAAACTGAGGAATATAACTTTGATAAGTTAAACATTGGTAAAAATCATCCGGCTAGAGTTATGCAAGACACTTTTTATCTGTCAGACGGAAAGGTTTTAAGAACTCATGCCACAAATTCAACATCAAGAGTTCTTGAAAAAATGACAGGCGATAATACAAAAGCTTTTACAATTGGAAAAGTTTTTAGAAATGATGACGATGACCCAACTCATTATCATCAATTTAATCAAATAGATATTATAGATATTGGAGAGGATGCAAATCTAGGTAAAATGAAATACGTACTAGAGGAGTTTATGAAACATATATTTGGTAATGATGTGGAACTAAACTTCAGACCTTCTTATTTTCCTTTTACAGAACCATCATTAGAAGTTGATATAAGGTCAAAAGAACTTGGTGGAAATGGATGAATTGAAGTTTTAGGTTGTGGCCTTATTAATGAAAATGTTATTAAGATGTCAGGAAAGAATCCTAATAAAGTATTTGGATTTGCAATTGGTGTCGGTCTAGAGAGATTAGCAATGCTTAAATGAGGAATAAAAGATATTAGACATTTTTATGATACTAATCTAGAATTTCTAAATATAATGGACGGTATAAATTAATGAAATACTTATTAAATAACTTAAAAGATTTTATAGATATAGATAAATTAGATCTTAGTAATATATCATCTGATATAACTAATATTGGTTTTGAAACTGAATCATATAGTAAAGAAATTGATGCCAAGGATCTTTTAGTAGGATTTGTTGAGTCAGTAAAAAAACATGAAAACTCAGATAAGCTAAATATTTGCAAAGTAAAGACTAAGTTAGGAACTAATGTAATTGTTACTGGAGCTAAAAACATAGTAGAGAATAGATATGTAATTATTGTTCCTGTAGGTAAAAAAGTAGGTGACTTAGAAATAGTTGAAAGAGACTTGCGTGGAGTTATGTCATATGGAATGATATGTTCTTTAGAAGAAATAGGATTTAACTTCAATTATGTATCTGACTATGATTCTCAGGGAATTAAATTACTTAATGGTGAACTTAATATAAAGGATAATGTAGAAGATATCTTAGGATTAACTAATGGTGTTTTAGAATTGGACATATTACCCAACAGAAATGATGTATCTAGTTATGAGGGATTAGCTAGAGAACTGTCTTGAAAGTACAATTTAAAATTTAAAAATCTTAAGTCAAACTCAAAAAAAGATTTTAATTTTAATAAAGATATAA
>JABSQC010000068.1 GCA_013214845.1 Mycoplasmataceae bacterium | reverse complement strand
AAAAAAATAGATTATATGAAAGAGCCTAGAAAAATAGAAAATGAAGCAAAGAGAAGAAGAGACGATTCATTTAATAGTAAATACAAGAAATTTGAAAGAGATATAGCAATTCTAAGAGATTCAATGAATAATGTTCATTTGTATTTAGATAAAATATTTGAAATAGAAAAATAATTATTCAACTACATATTTTTTAGATTTACTAATATCTACGTTATCTAGTTCTTTTATTTTGCTTATCATTCTTCAAGCTGTTTTATATGTAACACCAATATCTTTTTGTAAGTCAGTTGCAGTGTATTTATGATCAGTTTCTTTGTATTTACAGATAGCATAAAATCAATAAGATAAAGGAGTGCTACTTTTATGAAAAATAGTACCTGAAGTAGGACTGACTATATGAAGGTTAACACATTCATACTTTTTAGAGTTCTTTATCTTATAAAACTTTTTTTCTTCACATTCAAAACATTGACCGTTATTAAGTTTTATATATAATAAATACTCTAATAACTCATCTTCGTTCACATTACCTAAAACTAGATCATCCAGTTTAATGTTGTCTAAAAAGCTATCTATATCCTTATCTTTTATGTCACCCATATACTTAAATTATATAAATTAATAACAATTTAAATATACATACTATTAGGGTATAATATTTTTGTGAATAATTTTTTTGACTTAGTACTAGATAGTACAGTGGATACATTTGGAATGATAGTTTTTTGACTATTTATAGTTATATTTGTATTCAACTATATAGATAAAAAGTTTAATAAGTCAATAAGTAATTTTGTTAAAGATAATAGAAAGCTGAATCCTATATTAGGATCTGCAGTTGGATTAGTTCCCGGATGCGGTGGAGGATTATTTGCTTTCCAACTATATAAAGATAATAAAATGAGTTTTTCTGGATTACTCCCAGCTCTTATATCTAGTTTAGGAGCATTAGCTTTCTTTTTGATGACTACTCAATGACAGATATATTTAATAATAATATCTACTCAATTTGTTATTGGTATATTAATAGGTTACATATTAATATTAATTAAGAAAGACTTTTATTATGAAAGTGTAAAAACAGAAGATAAAAAAGAAAACATTAGGGAAAAGAAAAAACTAAGTAAGAATGTTTTGATGATAGATAACTTTATACTACCTGCTGCATTTGTTCTATTTATGATTTCTTTTTCATTTGTAGGTGTAATGGTAAGTTTAGCTCCTAATGGAGAAGAATCACTAGAAAGCTTGGTAGCAGTTAAATACTTTATATTTGTATTTATGATTATTATTTCTATTTGATATCTTTCTAGAAAAGTATTAAAGTATCTTAAATATGACTTTAATAATAACTATATTAATTCTAGTAATCAAAAGAAAAAATTTAATGAACTAGTAAATGATCCAGTTAAAGAAATAATATCTATAAGTACTATCGTTTGATTAGTTACTATAGTTATTACTGCACTATCTTTAACTGGATACGAAGAAGCATTTAATAACTTTGTTTCAAATACAAGTAATCTTCCAGTACTTATAGTTATTGCTGCAGCAGCTGCATTTGTTCCAACTTGTGGTTTTCAAATTATATTTTCTAGTGCCTTAATATTTTCATTTACTGGAGCACAAGGTGGAGTAATAACAGTTTATAGTGATTACTTTTGATTCTTGTTTATTCCATTATTTGTTCAAACATTTATTACAATAGGTGATCTTGCAATTCCTGTGTTTATACAAGATAAAAATACATGACTTAAAGCAAGTAGTGTTAATTTCATATCATCATTAACACTTGCATATACAACATATGGAATATTAGTTATTTCTGGAGCTATTTAAATAATGGTAAATAAGAATAGTATAATAATAACTTAATGTATATAATGTAAAAGTATGGAAAAATATAAATACAGAGTTCTAGAAACAATGGAATGAAGAAACAAAGAATTTAATAATGGAGACATAATTGAAGATACTGATAATTCTTACATGAGAGCAATGATTCACCAAGGTAAACTAGAAAGAGTAGATTAATTAGAAATTAATTTAATGGAAGAAGTGCTTAGCACTTTTTTTTATAAGATAAACCTTGACTTTAAAAACTTATCTATATAAAGATATAAAAATGGATTACAAAGAAATAAGACAATGAGTTTCAAAACTTAGTTTGGAAGGGTATACAAGACATATATTAACTGATATGCTACATGCATTTGAAGTTAATCTATATACTGCTGGAGCATTATGCTTTAGACCGTTATTAACCCACATATTATTTGACAACTCAGATCAAGAATATGATGTTGAATTTGTATCAAAACTAAACTACGATAAAGTAGTAGATGAATTACAAAATCTAGGTTATGATGCAGAAAGTGCAAGAGTTCTAAAAGATGAAGTTAATCAGATAAATCACTCTTTTAAAAAAGGAGATAGTGATTTATCTGAAAAGATTACTGAAGAAGTCATTAAAATACTAGAGTATTTTTATGGATAAATAAGACAATAATAGATAAAGAGTAAAAAGATTTTATATTATACTCTTTATTTTTTTTATAAAAATATACATTTAACTAAAAAAATAATTTATAAAATTATTCTTTTTTTTACTCCTAAAAGGTGTATACTCCTAATAGATGAGCTAAATTGACTTAGGAGGCTTATATCATGATGCATGATTATACAAACAAATCAATAAAACTTGTGAAACCAGGAGAGGATAAGAAGGTTACACTATTTTACAAAGAGAAAAATGCACCCAGAACAAATGTTGGGAACTTCTTTGAAGAAATAATAGACCTTGTTTCATTTGATTGATGACCATTTTTCTACAACGGAATTTTAAGATCATCAAAATCTGAAGATAAGTACATGGATTTTAGAAAAGCACGTAGAGAGGTTGACTACTTTATATTCCAAGGATGAATTCCAGAAAATGACGAAGGTTATTATCAACTGATAAATCAATTTGGATATAATGACTATCTAATTGAATACACTCCTGAGGAGCAAACAGCACCTGCTAAATAAAAGGTGTCTATAAGAATAATTAAATAAAAATGCAATAGCATTTTTTTTATTTAGATTTATTGTTTTCTATTTTTTAGTATTTGTTTTTATAGGTATATAAATTAAGTGGAGGAAATAAACTAGGTATTTCCTCTAAGGAACAAACATTAACTCTACATAATACTTTATTAATTAGTTTAAAAAGAGGTGTAAATAAAGATATTAAAACCAATCCTTAATGTTGAAAAAAGAGTTAATAAAAAACATTAATGTAAAATATGGAAAGTGCAATTTGATTTAATGGAAAGTTACCTTATTCATTGGCTTAAGCATTCATTATGAATAATTAAATTTTCTCTACTCTGAATCAAGGTAAAAGCAAAATCGCAAAGTGCAATTTAAATTTTACAGGGAAACAAACAATATTACATTTTAAGAAGTTTAAAAGAGGTGTAAATAAAGATATTAGCATTATTCTTAAGAACTTGTAATAAGAATATATAGAAAAACATTACATATAAATTACGGCTGAGGAGTTTAAAAGAGGTGTAAATAAAGATATTAACTTTATTCTTAATAACTGGTAATAAATATGTAACTAGCAACATTTCATTTAAGAAGTTTAAAAGAGGTGTAAATAAAGATATTAATTTTATTCTTAATAACTTGTAGTAAATATATATTAAACAAACCATTACATAACAATTACATTTAAGAATTTTAAAAGAGGTGTAAATAAAGATATTAACATTAATTCTTAATAAGACTGTAACAAGTTATGTAGCTAAAAAATTACATTTTAAGAAATT
>JABSQC010000067.1 GCA_013214845.1 Mycoplasmataceae bacterium | reverse complement strand
ATTTTCTGGTTGACAAACTGATTATAATAATTTTCTAGATGGTGGAGTTCTTTCATGAAACTATTTAGTTGCTTTTTCACTATTTATAATTGCTTCTATAACCGATGCATTAGATGGATATCTCGCAAGAAAAAATAATGAGATATCTACTTTTGGGAAACTAATGGATCCAATTGCTGACAAGGTATTAATTAATAGTGTTATTATTATTTTTGCAATTAATAAATATGTTCCAGCATGAGTTGCGGTCTTTTTTATACTAAGAGATACACTTGTAGATGGGTTAAGGATGATAGGTTCATCAAAGGGAGTAAATATGTCTGCTAAGTTTCTTGGAAAACAAAAAACAATTTGACAATTTATTGGAATATTTTTAATATTTATAATACCTGGATATTGTTATGGAAGTAATTGATGAGTTCTTATTCCATTATACATATCTGTTTTATTTAGTTTTTTATCACTAATATATTATTATTACACTAACTGAAATCTAATTTTCTAATCTAAGATAGCCAATGGATATAAAAGTATTAAAAAAACAGAATATGACTAATAGTGTACTTGAGAGTTCGAGTATATGAATTTCTGTAATTAAAATGTCAATTCCTACAATGTTAGGTTTGCTTTCAGTTTCATTAATACAACTTACTGATACATTGATGGCTTCATCTAATTCTAGTGATGCTGCCATTATTTCATCTGGTATAGGTTTTGCTATATCTATAATATCTATAGTTATAGCTATAGTTACCATAGTATCTTATGGTGCTGCTATTAGATTTACATTTTTACTTGGAGAAGGTAAAGAAGAATCAGCTAAATATACTGCTGGCTCAGGAATAACTACTGGATTGATTTTGACAGCATCAATTATGATACTTTTATCCACTATTGTAAAGCCTTTAATTACAATGCAATCAGGATTATCATCAGATGCTTTGATAAATTATGGAACTACATACTTATATTTATTTATTGCTTGACTTCCTTTGTATGTTATCTATAATGACTTATCTACATACCTTAGAATAGAGGGTAACTATAAGGTAACAATTTCAATTGTTGTAATTTCAGTATTTGTAAACATTTTTTTAAACTATGGATTTTTACAAACTAATTTAGATCCTGTTCTCTCTGTTTCGCTTGCCACATTAATAACTCATTCACTTAAAGTTATAGTTTTAATGATTGCTTTCTTTTTCTTTAGAAAACAAAGAAGAACAATTCTTTTTGAGAGACTTAAATATTACAAACCTAATTGAAATATTTTATCTTTATCTTTATTACTAGGCCTTCCAATGTTTGTAAGAACAACATTATTAAGTGCAAACAATATAATAATTGCCTCTCAAATTTCTAATGTTGCATCTCCTCCTGGAAAGAGTGCAACATATTATCAAGAAACAGTTGGAATTTATAACCAAACTTATTCAATTATTTTTAATGTTATGACTGGACTTATGAATGGTGCCGGTACCGTAATTGCATATAACTTTGGTAAAAAGAATTTTGATAAAACTAAAAGAGCAGTGACTACCCTTGCTTCATATCAAATTCTTATAACTTCTTTACTTGTACTTTTATGTGTAATCTTTTCATCTCAATTGTTTGACCTATTTGGAGTTAGTATTGATTCAGATTCAATATATATATTTAGAGTCTTGATTTCTAGAATGTTCTTTATGTCCCTATCAATAGTGTCATTTACATTCCTAATAAATACATATCAAGTTGCTAGATCTTACTTCCACTCCTTGGTCTCTGGGTTTATATTCTTTATACCAATTTCATATTTAATGTTTTCATTGCTTGATATAAACGTAGCTATCTGATCTTATTTAATTATTGAATTCATTTCACTTTTATTCTCACTTGTTTTAATATCGGATTCATACTTCCGTTTCAAAGAGCTATATCTTAAAAATGAGCTACATATTACTCGAATACAAAGATTTATATCAATGCAAAGATATGCTATGTTTGAAAAAAAACATGATAAAAGTATGAAAAGGACAAAAAAATCTCTTTCAGCAGCAATAAACACAAAGGATGTTGACAAAAAATTAGCACAGACAATAAGAGCAGCTAATGAGATTAATAATGCTTCCAAAATAATCCAAATGCAGCTTAAAAACTTAAATGAGTACAGTAAGCACTTAGATAAAAAACAAAAAGAAGAAATTAATAAAGCTAATAGAGAAATCAAAAAAATTGATAAGAAGGAATATCAAATAGGAATTCAAGCAGATAAAGTAATCAAAAATTTAATTAAAAGAAATAACAATAAAGCAAAGAGAGATATTATAAAAGAAGAAAAAAGAAAAAAAAGAGAATATAAGAAATATTACAAATATATTGTGTTGCCAAATAAGAGAAGGAATGTAAGAAATAAATTAATAATTGAAAGAAAGAGAAAAGTGTATTTGAAAAAAGTTAAGGAAAAAGAGCAGGCAAGACTCAACAATATTAAAAAGTCCCGTGACAAACAAATAAAGAAACAAAAATAAAATGATGTATTATATTTATATATGTTATTTTTTTAGATTATTTAGCTATTTTAGCTAATTAAAATATTATAAAAATTGCACTTATAGACTTATAGAACAATATGGCAAAAACTAAAAAAACTAAAAAAACTAATAATTCAAAAGGAAAAAATTCTAAAAAAATTGAATCTCATACAGATTCTGAAGGAAGAACTTTTTATTATGATGCAAATAAAGTTCCATATTACTTAGATTTAGATTACAAACCTTATTATTTTGATGATAATGGAACGCCCGTTCTTTATGAGGATGGTGTCTTAGATATTGACAATTTTGTTGGTAAAGTAGATTTTGAACCGGATAACAATGAGGACCAGGACGTAATAAATGAACTACAAGGTATTTTGGAATCTAAGAACCCTGCTAAAGCAGCTAGAAAAGCTGCTAAAAAAATTGATAAAGAAGAAAAACTAGAAAAAAAGAAAAATAAAAAATCAAAAAAATCAAAAAAATTAACTGACAAAAAACATAAAGAAGAAACTAAAAAAGAAAGTGATGAAAATCAGAATCAAGATCAGGGCTTGGCTGATGAGCAAAATCTTTCTGATGAATATTATGATAACCAAGATAATGTAGAGAGTTATCCAGGTAACTATAACTATGATTATCAACCGATAAAAAAACCTTTATCAAATAATAATCAATATAGAAGTAGTTCTAATCACAATAGAAATAAAGGAATCTCAATGAATCAAAGATATTTGAATTCAAATAGATACAATAATAATGTAGATTTCAATAATCAATATTATAATAATGGAACTTATTATGGAAATGAGCAATTTTTAAAAGGTCCATATAAAAATAATTTTAATAGTAGGTACTTTGGTAAAAATATTAATAATTATTCTAAGAGCTTCCCATATATGCCTACAAGGTATAGTATCAATCCTTTTCTTGCTAAGTATGGAAGAAGTACTTCAATAGAAAACATTATTCAAGCTAGAGAATGAGTGAATAGTATAGAGAGAAGAGCAATTTCTGATGTTGATGAAAGGTATAGTTTTATTTACAGAAATGAACTAAGAGATATGGACTTTGAGGATAGAGTTGCGAGAGAAGAACACTACCAAAAAATTAGATTAAAAAAACAGGAAATCCTTACAATGAAGAGAGATTTTTTAAATAAACTTGATGGTAACTTTAAATTCAGATTCTAAAGGATATTTAAATAAATAACTCATATATTATATTTAAATAATTTTGTACTAACAACTAAATAAATGATATAAATAAAGCATAGTGGATGTTGATTTTCACTAATCTATTATTAAAAAAGGAGATTATATATATGAGTAA